>CAXAGK010000300.1:0-5179 GCA_963968305.1 uncultured Rickettsiales bacterium
TCCCGCGACCTTATTTGGCAGTGGTAAGACAAATGAAATCGGCGCGTTAATTAAGGAAGAGCACGTCGATGTCACGATCGTTGACCATCCCCTGACACCGATCCAACAACGAAACCTTGAGCTGGAATGGCATTGTAAGGTCTTGGACCGAACGGCGCTTATTCTAGAGATATTCGGTGCCCGCGCGAGAACTTACGAAGGACGGCTGCAGGTCGAACTTGCGGCGCTGCAATATCAACGCTCTCGCCTGGTCAGAAGTTGGACACACCTTGAGCGCCAACGCGGCGGCTTCGGGTTCATTGGCGGTCCCGGTGAAAGCCAGCTGGAAATTGACCGGCGCCTCACCGATCAGCGAATTACGAAACTGCAAGGGGAAATCGTAAACATCCGAAAGACCCGAACCCTACAGCGCGCATCGCGTCAGCGCGCGGCGATTCCGACGGTGGCGCTGGTTGGGTATACCAATGCGGGCAAGTCGACGCTTTTCAATCTGCTCACGAAATCGGACGTTGTGGCGAAAGATATGCTATTCGCGACACTCGATCCGACGATGCGCGGCATGACGTTGCCGTCTGGGCAAGAGATCATCCTATGCGACACGGTTGGATTTATTTCGGATCTGCCAACAGAGTTGGTTGCGTCATTTCGCGCGACACTAGAGGAGATTGTAGAGGCTGACCTGGTATTGCATGTCCAAGATGCGTCATCGGCGGAAGCGGCTGAGCATCATCGCACTGT
Source organism: uncultured Rickettsiales bacterium (assembly GCA_963968305.1). GTDB lineage: Bacteria > Pseudomonadota > Alphaproteobacteria > UBA8366 > UBA8366 > UBA6544. Next base: position 739 of record CAXAGK010000300.1, read on the forward strand.
AGAGGAAATCGTTGATGGACTGGTCGGTGACGAACCGCTCCACATGATCGATGTTTTGAATAAAATCGACCTTGTCGATCCCGACGCTCGCGGGTACCAATCTCGGGCGGCTCGTGATCAAGCGGTTTGTATCTCCGCTGTTAGCGGCGAAGGTATTGATGAGTTACTGAAATTATTAGATCGCGAATTCGTAAACCGGCGGCAGGTTTTAACCTATGATATCCCGTCTTCCGATGGGGCCGCCTTGGCATGGCTTTATAAGAATGGCGAGGTTATCAATTATCTTCCGCAAGAATTGTCGAACATCGTCAAAGTGGCTCTCCAGACGCCAGATGTCGGCCGATTTGAGCAAAGGTTCAACCTCGAACCGCTTCATTAATACGGGATTTTTCTTTTGATTAATATTCGCCGCCAGATGGCACGAGGCGGAAGATGGTGATCGACACTGAGCAAATCACCGAAATCATCCGTGAAACCGCCGCGCTCGACGTCCTTCCTCGGTTCCAGAAACTTGCCGATTCTGAGATAATGGAAAAGGCCCCAGGAGACATCGTCACCGTCGCGGATTACGATGCGGAAATACGCCTGACAAAAGCACTCGGGGACATCATGCCGGGCGCGGACATCTTGGCCGAGGAAGCTGCGGCGCGTGACGGCGTTGAGCTTGACGATTATCAATCGGACAACGCGACATGGCTGATCGATCCGGTGGACGGTACGCGTAATTTTTCCAAAGGTGATAGTACCTTTGCCATTGTCGTGGCCTATGTCAAAGGCGGTCAGGTCGAGCATGCTTGGATTCACCTGCCGGTCGAGGATCAAACAATTATCGCGGAACGAGGGAGCGGCGCCTATATTTCTGGCGGTGCGCGTTTGACGTCATCCTCGGAGGAAGAACTCTCCTCGATGACGGGACTATTGAACCTCAAAGGTATGGGCGAAGATGTTTCGGTCGAGCATATCAGATCTCGCGGCGAGACGTTCTCTGAGCTTAGAAACCACCGCTGTGCCGGTTTCGATTTCGTTCAACTCGCGAAGGGCAATAAGCACTTCTCGCTCTATCGTCGGCTCTGGCCCTGGGATCATGCGGCGGGCGCATTGATATTTAGCGAAGCGGGCGGGCACGTAGCGCGTGTCGACGGCCGCGCCTATCATCCGCTGTCACGGGTGTGGGGTCTGCTGTGCGCGCCGACGGAGCAATCTTGGCAAGACATCCACGATGACCTCGCTATACAGAATTAATACGTATTCCAATGGGAGAAATGAAATGGGAAAAGTAGGATTCATCGGTTTGGGTGTTATGGGATATCCGATGGCGGGCCATTTGAGTAAAGGTGGACATGAGGTTACTGTATACAATCGCACCGCCGCCAAAGCCGCGAAATGGGCGAAGAAGTTCGGTGGCAAGATGGCGAAGACTCCGCGCGATGCCGCAAAGGGAAAAGAGATCGTCTTCGTCTGCGTCGGGAACGACGACGATTTGCGCAGCGTCGTGCTTGGTGACAAAGGCACGCTTGCGGGCATGAGCCGGGGGACAATTCTCGTCGACAATACTACCGCGTCCGCGAATGTCGCACGCGAGCTCCACGGAAGCGCTCGCAAAGCAGGTGTTGGCTTCATCGACGCGCCTATTTCCGGTGGTCAAGCCGGTGCGGAGAACGGTGCGCTGACGGTGATGTGCGGCGGTAGCAAGATCCACTTTAATAAAGTCGAGCCAGTCATTGATTGTTATGCCCGGCAAGTGACGTTGATCGGCGGTCCCGGTTCCGGACAGTTGACCAAGATGGTCAATCAAATTTGTATTGCCGGTCTTGTTCAGGGCCTCTCGGAAGGTGTCAATTTTGGCATGAAAGCTGGATTGGAGATGGAAAAGGTGATCGATACGATTTCCAAGGGTGCGGCTGGATCGTGGCAAATGGAAAACCGAGCCGCGACCATGGTTCAAGGTGAGTTCGATTTTGGGTTTGCGGTCGATTGGATGCGCAAGGATTTAGGTATTTGTTTCGAGGAAGCGAACTCTAACGGCGCTCGCCTGCCGGTCGCAGCTCTTGTCGACCAATTCTATTCGACGGTTCAGGCACGCGGCGGCAAGCGCTGGGATACTTCGGCACTGATACATCTGCTGATGAACGACTAACGCTCTGACGCCGCGACTATTTGGTGCCGCGTTCCTTGAGTTTTGCGGCACCCCAGGCATCTTCAAGTTCGGGGAGGGAAGCCGTCTGTACCGATTTCCCGGTCTCCACGACTTCTGCTTCCATGGCTTTGAAACGGCACTGAAATTTAAGGTTAGCTCGGCGTAAGGCCTCTTCCGGATCGACACGAAGATGCCGCGCGAGATTAGCCGACGCGAAGAGAAAATCACCCATCTCCTCGGCCACATGATCTTGTTTATTGGATGCGGGTGATTGGACAGCTTCTTTCAACTCGTCCAGTTCCTCCTGCATCTTATCAAGTACGCCCTGGGCCTCTGGCCAGTCGAACCCCATGCCGGCAGCGCGTTTTCCAATTTTCGCCGCCCGCATCAGTGCCGGTAGGCCGACCGCGACATCAATCTCATGGGTATTGGCATTCTTCCGCTCCGCTGCCTTGATTGACTCCCAGTTCTTTGTTTGTAAATCGGCGGATGCGACCTTCATGTCACCGAAGACGTGGGGATGGCGGAGAACCATCTTCTCGCAAATGGCCTCTACGACATCGCCGAAAGCGAAATGTTCGCTCTCTTCTGCCATGCGCGCGTGAAAGACCACCTGAAGCAATAAATCCCCTAATTCGTCCCGCAAGCCGCTCATGTCGCGCCGGTCTATGGCGTCGGCGACCTCATAGGCCTCCTCGATCGTATACGGCGCAATCGTCTCGAAGGTTTGCTCCACATCCCAAGGGCAACCGTCCTCGGGTGCCCGCAAGCGCGCCATGATATCGAGTAATCGGTCGATGTTGTGCCGCATGTCGCGCATCCCCATGTTGTGCAAATTCAACGCGAACCTAGCAATAGGCCGTGACAGTGCAAGGTCCCTTTCATTTCCGATGAACTGGAATATCTACTAGTAGATATTTGAAATATAGGGAGCGAGGCATGGCGACCGCAAAGGCTCAACAACGTTGGCGCACGAAAAACCGATACGTGAAATCGCAACTCAACGTCATGGCGCCAAAATTGGTGCACAATGATCTTGCCGATATCGCCGACGGAATTAGCTTGAGAGGGAAGGGTGAGGCCGTCGGTTTTGCCTCGTTTATCACCAAGGGCCTCATTCAATTCTCGGAACACAATGCAGAGGCGCGAAGATTGCTTGAAATTTTTGCTGAATCCTACGAACGTGACCGCGAATTGTACTCATGATTGAGCGATATGAACAAAAACACAAAAAATTGGCGCTCGGACATCTATGATGTCCTGCGCGAGCAAAACATCGATCAAGTCTGCTATGTCCCAGATGCGGGTCACGCAGCCTTAATCCGCGATTGCGAAGCGGACAACAAGATGACCGTCATTGGCCTTACCACCGAAGAGGACGGCGTTGGCGTCCTGACGGGCGCGTGGCTCGGCGGACAGCGCGGCGTCATGCTGATGCAGAGCAGCGGTGTCGGTAATACGATTAATGCGTTAGCGATGCCAAATGTGTGCCGCGTGCCTTTTGTCACCATTGTCTCGATGCGGGGTGAATGGGGCGAGTTCGTCCCCTGGCAGGTCCCAATGGGGAAGGCGACTCCCGATGTGTTCGAGGCGATGGGTGTCACGGTATATCGCGCCAACCATCCCGAAGAAGTTCGCGAGACGATAACCGCTGCCATGCGGATGGCCTTTGACGGCAATCAGCAGGTGGCAGTGTTACTCTCGCAAAAACTAATCGGCACCAAGAATTTCCGCGAAAAGCAGAGGACGCTATGACCGGTACACTTCAGCGCAGCGAGCTAATCGCCGATATTTTAGACGACCGTCGAGAAGACTTATTGGTGGTCACGGGACTTGGGTCGAGCACGTATGACGTGCTGGAGCTCGGCGACAACCCGAATAATTTCTATATGTGGGGCGCCATGGGGCAATCGGTGCCAGTCGGCCTCGGCATTGCGGTCGCACAGCCGGAAAAGCGCGTGCTTATCGTCACCGGAGACGGCGAATTACTGATGGGTCTCACTGGCCTCTCGGCCGTGGGTAATGCACCTGCGCGCAATGTGGCTATCTTGGTGATGGATAACGGCCATTATTCCGAGACCGGCGGCCAACCGACGCACACGTCCGGGCAAACGAATTTGGCCGGTGTCGCGGATCAGTGCGGATTTCGGAAAACTCTGGAAATCACCGAAATGTCCGAACTGACCGAGGCAAAAAACCTTTTGCTGGACGCGGAGGGCCCCGTCATGGTGGTCGCTAAGGTGGCGCTGCGCACATACGGCCAAATTACCGAGCCACAATCCCGAATTGGCCATTATATGGCCG
>CAXAGK010000301.1:0-5172 GCA_963968305.1 uncultured Rickettsiales bacterium
ACAGCGGCGTCGGCGCCATTTAGCCCAAGACCGTCATACTTCCGATGGTCTTCGCCCATCCTGGCTTCGTGGCCGACAGTCTCGTCCTGCATGTCGAGAGTTTGTTCGAATTCGTCGTTGGTGCCCGCGTAGGCCACTTGTTGCACGCCTGTCGTTTGGAGCAGGAGTGCAAACACATCACTATTGCCGCTGAACGCAGATTTCTTCGCGCTTTTGTCAGCGTCCGTACTATCGGCCCCTACAAGGGCGAATGGATTGTCGAGTGCTGAGAGCGTCATGGCAAAACCTCAAATACTATTATTCGCAGGTCTAATTCTGCACCCAGCGTGCCAATCTTTAACTTATTGTTTTCTGGTTCTTTTTCACCCCCTCTTGAATATGGACGGGGCAAGGATAACCGTCCCACGGCAATTAATACTCCACCTGGTGGCAGAAATTGCCTCTCCGCTCGGATCTGGAGATTAGGCAGAGATCGGTTCAAATTATCATAGTGAGGGTGCGTGTTGCGCCCATGCGAAATGTCACCGCTCCGTCCAATGAAGTCGGCTTTGGGCACACTTCGCCCACGACCGACCTAGTAGAAGGCCGGCCTAGTTAGCTGGCAAGATACCTTGCCGTCAGATGGCTTCGTCGATCACCGCGCCGTTTGGTCTGCCTTGTGCGCGTTCAACCGTCGGCTCCAGCTGTTCACTCACGAACTTGACTAACTTCTCGGACGGGATTTGCTCGACCACCTTATCGGTGCGTGTATCCACGATTTCCAAGAAGACCTTATTCAGTTCATTGTTGAACCCAACCTGAGTGCGGCGACTGGAGAACCTGAGACTATCGAGCACTTGTTGGGCGCTCTGCAGTTCCGGTTGCTGCTGTCTCGCGAGACCGCTGTCGGAATCGCTTTTCGGTCTGGCTGATTGGCCAGACTGACTAACGACGCTGTCGGGATTGCTCTGAAGCGTTTTGACCGCTGTATCTCCGCCCGGAATGGAATTACTCCCACTTTTTGCGCCGGATTGCGTTTGCAGCGTTGGCAGTGAAGAAAAATTAACGTCCATTTTAACCTCCCGCGATGGCATTCTGCTACACGTGATGGCTCTTAAGCCAAGGCCATTTATTGCTTTTATACGGCCTCGTTGCATTCCAACAAAGTGGGGAATTTCTATCCCGTATTCGCCGAAATACCTCCCATCTAAACCCGTTGGCCTCATTACCGAACGGCACATGGATTTCAGTGTGACCAATGCAATGGGTGTGCCGTTTCTGCCTAGTTGAGGGGGGGTGGAGTAATTCGTCATAAGTGTATGTAAATAATCATAAAAAATTATCCAGCCAGCAAAATTTATTGTTTCTTCCGGACGCTCTTTGGGGAAATATTTTCCCCTATAATCGTTCAAATCCCTCTTATGTCCGCGAATTAAACGCGTTGGATAAATCGTTTTCAGAAGGTGGGTTAAATTTAACAATAGAAACAACGCGCTAGAGAGAGTGGGTAATATCTGCCTGTCTTTTTCACGAGGCGGCAAAATTTGCCTATCGGTATCTGTTGATTTTGGGTGGCCTGAGCGGTGAGGCGCTATTTGCCAGGATGGACTGAATATTGCTCACTCAATCGGATATAGAGTTCATCCGGGGTATTGTTGTGGCATTCGAGAAAGAGGTTGAAGCATACCGTCAAGAAGGTTTTGCGGTCCTCAAGGACGTCATTCCGCGGAACCGTGTTGACGCCGTACTCTCAGAGATCGGAGATATATTCCGTCCCATTCTTCGACACCATGCTATCGAAGGTGCGGAGGCAAAGGGACAGCACTTCGAGGCCGCATTGGTTTCATTATTTTCTCAATATATGCCTGAATATTTGGCGGCGGCGAAAGCGACGCAGTCCAGTCCTGCCCTGCATGCCATGGGCGCAAGCGAACCTATCATTGATATCGTTCGCGCATTTGGCATTGCACAACCGTTAATTGCCGTGCGGCCGGTCACGCATATTCTATCTGAAACACTGAAAGTGCCGGGCGGATATCACCGTACACCGCCGCACCAAGACTGGCGGAGCATACAAGGAAGCCTTGATGCGATTGTCGTGTGGTTGCCGCTGGTATCCGTTGATCGTGGGTTTGGGGCACTTGAGGTTATTCCAGGAAGTCATCTCGGCGGTTTATTACCGACCCGTCGCGACCCTTTCGGCAATGTCATCGACGAAGTGGATATCGACCTAAATGGTTTTATTCCGGTAGAGGTTAAGCCCGGCGACGCCGTCGTGTTTTCGATGTTCACGGTGCATCGTACCGGAGCTGAACAACGGGCGGGAATACGATGGGCGATAAGCTTACGATACAACAACGCGGCCGCACCAGATTTTGCCGATCACGGCTATCCCAATCCCTTTGACTATAAGTCTCAAGACGACCTATTATTCGACGAGTTTCCAACACCCGAGGCTGTAAGAGGGATCTTTAAAGCAGGTTAACAGCCCACTTTGCGTGCTAGATCCACGAAGTCTGTCGCAACGATATCCCATTCTTCACTTGGTTCAAGATCGGTCGTTTGATCAGAGCCATACTCATTCGGACGCGTGACGAAGCCGGTCTTAAGACCGCGGGCCCGTGCCGCCGCGAGGTCGTTGTTGTGGGCTGCGGTCATCATGACCTGTTCGGGTGCTAGACCGAGGGCGTCGCAGCAACGGTCGTAGGTTTCCGGGACAGGTTTATATTGCCGGACGACTTCTGCTCCTAGAATGACGTCCCATGGCAGCCCGCCGTTTTTTGCCATATTGACCATGAGCGCGATGTTACCGTTCGAATGCGTCCCGATAATATAGCGTGATTTTAACATCGTCAGACCTTCCACTGTATCCGGCCATGGCGAAAGGCGATGCCAAACAAGATTGAGCTCGTCGAGTACTTCGGATGAGAGGTGCGAAAATCCGTATTTTTCGGCGATCTCGTCAAGATTCATACGATGTAGCGTATCGAGCTTCGTAAAAGGCAGTCCGCCGCTTCTCACCTTTTCCATCGCCGGTTGATATAGGTCTCGCCAATCGCAAGCGAATTGAACCCAATCCGCTTCGGGGATGCCGTGCGTTTCGGCGAACTCTCCGGCCATTCGCGCCACGCTTGTGCGCCAATCGACCACGGTGCCGAATACGTCGAAAATGAGTGCTTTTACGTCGCCTGTCATGGGAATTATCCTCACGCAATCACTGTGAGGCGAAGCTATAGCGCGGTTGGCTAATGGTCGCCAGTGCGTGCTGCGAGTTCTTAAGGCTTGCTGCGACAAACGTCTTCACCTTTCAAACCGCGAAACATTGCACAATCCTTAGATGTGACAGTAGAAACCGCATGGTCGGTCGTGGTTTTCCCGGTCGACGCGAGAGCGATATCATCGACGGCGAGAGAGGCGATTTGAAAGGCGATAGGCAGTCCGCAACCGCCAAGAAGTCAAGCGACGACAAATAGGGCGCGAAATTGGCGCATTTTTTACTCAAGTGACTGGAGACGGCGTTTGTCCCGGTTGGATAGTGCGCTCGAATGACAATGTGCGGACATTGCCGAAAGTGCAAATGTTGCGTTGCGGCATAAATCTGCGGCCAAGCCGGAGAATCAACTTAAATTGAGTGAAATTCGAAGGTGATTTACTCGAGGATCGCGAGGCCGATACCGCTCTGGCCGCAGCCGTTACCGTTATACAGCATGTAGCGGTTTGCACAGTGATCGAACACATGAGGATAGCAAATCATGTCACTATCCCAGCCGCTCTTCGAAGTCATTAAGCCGGCCAATTTGTCCCGGCGTGTCCATTGAACGGCATCGTGGGATTCGGCATAGCCAAGTCGGTAGTTGAAATTAGTGCCGCGATAACAAAACCACATCCGCCAAAGGTCACCATCCTTTATAACGCATGGACGCGCGATCGCAATTTCATTTGGGTGAGCGAAGTCGACGGCAACTGTTCCATGGCTCCGCCAATCGATTCCGTCGGCGCTCACAGCGTATCGTAGGTTATAGGTCGACCCGGGTGGATCTCCCGGCAGCCAATCCAATCCGGAAAGATACCAGATGTGCCAACTTGCGCCCTCGACGAAGACGTCGTGGCCGGCCACGAAATAGGGGTCGTTGGGCCCGCGATCAAATACGGGACCGTCCGAATGGCGGATATAATCATCGTTCGGAGATTGTTGTACTGCCAGGCCGATCGAATTACGAAAAGCCACGCCGACCGCCTGATTCCAGCCAATGTAATAGAGACGTCGTTCCTCACCACGACGCACCAATGCGCTCGCCATGACGCCATCCATATCGAACGCACCGACTTTTCCGGGCGCTAATACGGCGTCCGATGATTCGGCTAAAATTGTGCCGGGCTCCGTGATATCCGTCTCGAACCAACCGACATGAGATCGGTTGTCGACATCTCGGGAGGTGAAGTATATGCGAAAACAATTCCCTGCGATGTGATCGGCGATAGGGACGGATGCATGAGTTTTCGCCCAGGCCTTTCCGCCGTCGGGCTTATAAATCAGGCCCAATTTCCGCCACTTCATCAGATCGACCGCAGACGATTGCTCGGCACTTTCGATGCTTCTGTCGCCGTGCCGGGAAACACGGTTCTATCTCGCGCATTATTCACAATCAGCGCGCCAGCACCAACAACACAGTGGGGGCCGAGCGTCACGTTATCGCGAATTGTCGCGTTCACGCCGATAAAACAATTGTCACCGATCGACACGGCGCCCGATACGACCGCGTGACTCGCGATAAAGACATTTTTGCCGATTTTCGAGTGGTGGCCAATGTGATTGCCACTCCACAAAATGGAGTTCTCACCGATGGTGACGTATGGCTGAATCGTGTTGTGTTCCATTACCATGGTATTCGGTTGCGCCTCGTATCCCCGCCAGACCCAAGCGCTGGAAGAGATATAACTGGCGAAGTCGTATCCGTTGGCGCGGGCTTCCGCCAGTTTTGCTTCTCGTTGCTCGTTCACCTTCCCGAAGCCCATGGCGACAAACAGCACGAATTCATCGGGTGAATGCGAGTCTTGGAGGCGTTCGAACGGGAAAACCGGAAGACCGAGATGTTCGTCACGGTCACGGTAATCGTCATCGACGGTAAATCCGGCGACGTCGTAATCGCTGTCCTCTGCGAACATATAGTGGGCGACTTCGGCGATTTGTCC
>CAXAGK010000302.1:0-5170 GCA_963968305.1 uncultured Rickettsiales bacterium
ACGGGTTCCAAATCGATAAAGAACCGGCTCGAGCCCGCCTTACCACTCCCCAGTATGGCGTGCCGCGCAACCTTTACCGGCTTCGTCACGTCGATAACGACCCGGCTGTTACCCGGCTGGAACAAACCGAACCGATAATTCGAGACCAGACCGGCAGGTTTCTTCATCGGTAGCAACGGTGCGCGCCATGACATATTCGGTAAATCGATGACCACGCGATAGGGATTACCCAACAAGAACACGCGGTACGGAAAGGCCTGCGTCGTCTCCAGTACCAGTCGGGTCTTTCCGGGATGCACACCGATCCGTACTTTCGTTACTTCCGGCGCGGATGCCTGCGCTAATGTCGTGAGCGACAGAAAGAGTGCAATCACGAGGCCGAATCGATTGAACGAATTCAAATTTTCACCTGTTAGATCGAAGATATTGCGTATTATTTATATAATTGCCCAAGATATACCCTCTCCGAACCGCTCGCTTCAATTGAAAAACCGCGGAATCCGCCCACGCAATAGGCCGAAAGAACATTTCCGCATTGTCGAATACGGTCACATGAGCGTATCTTAACATTGTGTAGTCGCAAGATTCACCGAGCCGACGCATCGACGTCGGACCGATTTGTCCTTTTCGCCAATCCACCCGAACGTTTAAGCGGTGACTTACGAATGGCGCCAAGGGCGTATGGAACGAGTACGAAACGAATATGATCAGGTTGAAGCCAAATTTACCTGCAAGCGAGATCGCCGGAAAGGCAGTATATCCGCGGAAGCAGGCAGCACGAGGTGGCGTCGTTTACGCCGCGTCGATGGCTTCGCCCACGAACAACACGCGCATTCAGACTGACCGCCTGACTCAGGCATCGCTCGGCGTTTGCGCTTTGGAGCTATTTAATGACAAGAAGAATGTTGATAGACGCCGCGCACGAGGAAGAGACCCGTGTCGTGATTATAGACGGCAACCGTGTTGTCGACTACGACGCCGAAGTTGCTAATAAGCGGCCTCTAAAGGGAAATATCTATCTCGCTAAAGTTACGAGAGTAGAGCCATCGCTGCAGGCAGCCTTCGTTGAATACGGCGGCAACCGACACGGTTTCCTTGCCTTTAACGAAATTCATCCGGACTATTATAAGATCCCGATTGAGGATCGCGAAAAGCTTATGGCCGAAGAGGCCGAAGCCCAATCTGCGGAAGAAGGCGAGAACGGCGAAGCGGTAGAGACCGTCGGCGGCGATGAACTGGAAATCGTCGAACGCAGCCGTGTCTCCGTACAGCGCAGATATAAAATACAAGAAGTCGTAAAGCGCCGGCAAATTTTACTGGTTCAAGTGGTCAAGGAAGAGCGTGGCACCAAGGGCGCGGCGCTGACGACCTACCTTTCGCTTCCCGGCCGCTACTGCGTTCTGATGCCAAACACTTCTCGAGGTGGTGGGATCAGCCGAAAAATCACGAACGCCCGTGACCGCAAGCGTCTAAAAAGTGTTATTGACGGCCTTGGAATCGCCGAGGGTATGGCGGTCATCTTGCGCACCGCCGGCTCGGAACGATCGAAAGTCGAGATCAAACGCGATTATGACTATTCGATGCGGCTTTGGAATGAGATCCGCGAACTCACGCTCGCGTCGACTGCGCCCGCGCTAATCTATGAAGAAGGTAATTTGATTAAGCGGACTATCCGAGACCTATACGCCAAGGAGATTGAGGAGATCCTCGTCGATGGCGAAGCCGGATATAAAGTAGCGAAGGACTTCATGAAGGCTCTAATTCCGAGCCATGCGAAGAAAGTCAAAAAATTCGACATCGAAGGGGAACCACTGTTCCAAAAATACGGTGCCGAAACACTGCTTGAATCCATCCACAACCCAACGGTTCAGCTAAGATCCGGCGGCTATATCGTCATCCATCAAACCGAAGCTTTGGTCGCGATCGACGTGAACTCCGGTCGGGCCACGCGGGAACGCCATATCGAGGAGACGGCGCTCAAGACCAACAGCGAAGCCGCCGATGAAATCGCCTATCAGCTACGCTTACGCGATTTAGCGGGTCTGATCGTGATCGACTTCATCGATATGGAAGAGAATCGCAACAACAGTGCCGTGGAGCGCCGTTTCAAGGATGGCCTTCGCAACGACAGGGCGCGCATCCAAATCGGGCGCATCAGCCCCTTCGGTCTTTTGGAGATGTCCCGACAACGTCTGCGCCCGAGCCTCAGTGAGATCACTGGTGATCCCTGCCCGCATTGCGACGGCACCGGTTTCATGCAATCGACCGACTGGATGGCGTTGCAAGTAATGCGCGCCATTGAGGATGAAGCCACGCGGCAAAACGCGACTCAAATAGAATTGAAGGTCTCATCCGAAGTCGCGCTCTATTTGCTGAACCAAAAGCGCCAAACCCTAAGCGAGCTGGAAGAACGCAATAATCTGCGAGTTATCGTCAGAACCAACGGCGAAAATCGCGGCGGCACTTGGGAAATCGAAGTGCTGGAACGCAGTGGCGGTGGTAGTGGTGAAAAATCCGCCCCCCGCAGCCGACCCGCAAACGACGAAGAGAAGAGCGAGGACGGCGGCAAACGTCGCCGTCGCCGCCGTGGCAGAGGGCGTTCGGACGAGGCCGAGGCAAGTACCGGGCCCGAAAACGAAACGACGGAAGTCGCGGTAATCACGAACGAGGAAAATAACGAGGAAACCGAAGAACAAGGCGAAGACGGCGAGCCAAGCCGCCGGCGGCGGCGCAGGGGCCGCCGTGGTGGTCGACGGCGCAATAGGTCGGCCGAGGAACAAGCCGAGGGCACGGAAGCCTCCGCATCCGACGAAAATGCCGAGAACGGCGAGCAGACGTCTGACAATAGCGGCGACGATGCTGCACCGGCCGATCATGAGGTTACAAACGATACCAATACCGATGCTGTTGGCGAAGCGGTAGAGGCCGCCAGCGAAGAAGCACAACCCGAGGTGCCGAAACCCGAAGATAAACCGAAACCACGCCGCGCCCGCAGGCCGCGCCGCCGTAAGACAGTCGATACGGAGGCGAGCGATACCGCGGCTGCGGAAAGCGCCACCGTAGAGACGGAGACGGAAAGCGAAAGCGTATCAGAAAACGCTGACGAAGCGGCACCTGTTATCAAAGCGGAATCGGCTGAAGCTCCCTCGTCGGACACCACCGAGAAAGTGGAACCAGAAACCGCAGAGATACCAGTAGCTGAGGAGGTTGTTCCCGAAATCGTGGCAGCCGCAGTGAATGTCGAGGAAGGAGCCAAGCCTGAACCCACAAACGGTCCGGGAAATGGTAGCGAGCAATCATCCGAGGCGACCGAGGCTGCGACAGAGAACGAAGCCGAAGCAGAGGCCTCCCCACCATCGCCGCCACGTCGCGGATGGTGGCAACGGGTCGTCAGCTAGAAGCGTCATTAAGGGACCGGCAACCGGCGGCCGTAATCGGCTGAGCCGGTTGTCGGCACCCACACAGAGGATTGATGGGAAAACAATCCTCCTCTAACATTTTCACAGTTGTAGCCCGATTATCGGCGCGCCTACCGGGTCATGCTGGTGGCAAACTGGGTTGCAGAAATGGTGGATGACTCGAAATACAACGAGGAAGCCACGCTTCCTCCGAATCATTCATGCGGCAGATCGCGCGATCTGATCAAAACAGCGGCATTCGGCGTCATTGCCCGCATTATGGGTTTGTTTATCCATCACGGCCGTATTGAATTGCGATACCGGGATTTCCCCGCCGCAACTCTTGGCCAGGCCCCCTCAAATCCCATCAATGTCACAATCGAACGCCTAGTCGGGTTGCATAATATGCTGCGCCGGCCGGATTTTACCATTGGCGAATGCTACATAGCGGGGGACTGGGAGATCCGAGAAGAAGATCTCGCCAAGTTAATTGGCGTTCTGCTTCAAAACGACCAGAAACTAGAACAGACGATGCCGTTGCGAATTCTTAACGCCGTTCGAGAAACATTAGACAGGGTGTTTCGTCCCAATGATTCGGAACGAAGCCGCAAGAACGCCTCACATCACTACGATCTCGGCAACTGTCTGTACGAATTGTTCCTCGACCCGGAGATGCTCTACTCCTGCGTCTCCTACACCCATGAGGTTCAAAGCCTGGAAGACGCTCAAAAGAACAAGTTGAAGGTCACCTTGGATCGCCTGTGCGTAGCCTCTGGAATGAAGGTGTTGGATATCGGCTGCGGATGGGGCGCCGTAACGCGGGCCATCGCCGAACGGGGAGCGGAGGCCGTCGGCATTACCTTAGCGGACCAGCAACTCGCACTTGCCAAGCAGCCTGTGCCCGAACGTTTGCGGGGATTGATCACATACCATCTTCAAAATTACCGGATACACGCAGCGGAGAATATCGGCCACTACGACCGGGTCGTTTCGATCGGCATGTTCGAACATGTTGGACGGCAGCAATTCGAGACTTACTTCGCCTCTATCCAAAAACTACTCAAACCCGGTGGCCGAGCGGTCATCCACAGTATCGTCAAGGACATGCCGTCGCGCACCAACGAATGGGTCGACAAATATATCTTCCCGAGCGGCTATTTACCGAGAATTGAAGACAAGTCGAATTCAGCCCCAGCGGTCGGCTTGGAGGCGGCACATGACCCGTTCGTGCAGGAGAGCCATCAATGTGCGCAAACACTTCGGCATTGGCGGGCACGTTTCAATGAGCGTTTCGACGAACTCGACCCGGAACAATATGATGCCCGATTCCGGCGCATGTGGAATTTCTACTTGGCCGGATCGGAAGCCGTCTTCGACCATCTGGGATATTGCGTCGCCCCAATCGTCGTCAAAAACACCTCTAGCGCGACCAATCGATCAAGGCCTCAGCGGCGCCTGCCACTTGCTCGGCCGATTCGGCAAAAGAGAACCGAACATAGCGATGCCCCCGGTCTGGATCGAAATCCACACCAGAGGCGATAGCGACGCCCGTCTCGTTCAGGATCCGACGGCAGAACGACAAACTATCATTCGTGAGTTCCGCAACATCAGCATATATGTAGAATGCTCCGTCGACTGGCGCTAAACGGTCGAATCCAGCTTTCGGCAATTGCTCTAACAGCAAATCCCTATTCGCTTTATATTTCACGATATTAGCGGATAATTCCTCTTCGCAATCGAACGCTGCGATGCCTCCGATTTGCGAGAGCGTG
>CAXAGK010000303.1:0-5156 GCA_963968305.1 uncultured Rickettsiales bacterium
GCTGGCAAACGGCTCCCGGTGGGTTTCTTCATAACCGCGCCGTGCATAGTAGACGGCATTGTCACCCATCATCTCGTTTGTATCGAGCAATATTTCGTCATATCCCTGACGCGCCGCCTCGGCTTCGGCGAAAGCCAATAACCGGCTACCAACCCCACTGCCCTGCAACTGCTCACTGACCGCCACATTCTCCAATGTCATCGCATCCGATTCCTCGATCAATACGAGCACTGCAAGCATTTCGACGCCGTCCTCAAGGACCCAGACCTGATGGTTTTCGATAGCGGCTTTATAGTCCGCCATCATCGGCCTTGATTCCCGCCCCATGGCCACCACGAACTTGCCGTAGACCGCCCGCACGAGGTCCCGGACCGCATCCGCGTCCGCTTCGGTGGCGCGCCGAAACACCGAATTTTTATCTTCGAACATCGTACCCTTTCATTCCGCGACGCCCAAATTGAGGTCCATCGTTTCTGGGATATACTCCAAACATTGCAAATAAAAGGGGGAAAACGCCATGTCCGATAATGTGCATTGGCTGCTAGAGATTTCGATCAAGCCTGGACAGCTCGACACGTTCAAATCGGTGATGACGGAGATGGTCGCCACAATCAAAGAGAATGAACCGGACACTCTGAACTATGAATGGTTTATCAGCGAAGACCAACAAACCTACCATATCTATGAGCGATACGTGGATTCGGCGGCGAACATGATCCACCTCGCGACCTTCGGCGAGAAATTCGCGGAACGGGTTTTAGCGACGGTCGAGCCGACCCGGTTTGTGGTCTACGGCAATCCGGACGAGACCGTGCGCGGCGCGCTTGCGGGGTTCGGAGCGGTTCACATGGAAGAGATTGGCGGCTTTGCACGCTGAGTCGTATCGCAGGTCGGAATCATAATAGCGAGCGCACGATGATATAAGCGCCGAGCACGCCGACGCTGATGAAGAAGACTTGCCGGAAGCGTTCCTCGGATAGTCGTTTCCGCACCTTCTGGCCGATATACATACCGGCGAAGGCAGGGATCAAACCGACTATCGAAAGCAAACCCAAATCCGCCGTCAGCAATCCACGCCCCGACATCGACCCGGCGAGCGCCACTGTCGACACCGTAAACAGCACGCCCATCGCCTGGATGAAAACATCGCGCGGAAAACCCAGGGCCTGCAGGTAAAGCACACCGGGCATCACGAAAGAGCCTGTCAGACCCGTCAGGCCGCCATTGATCGCGCCGACCAAGGGCGAGAGCCAGCGCTCCTTGTCACGCGGCGCTTCGACCTGTGGGCGGGTGAGGTTCAAACCGCTATAGAGACAAAGTGACAATCCCAACACCGCCGACAGGATCGCCGTATCCGCCCCCGCGAGCAGAGCCGAAGACAGCCAGATGCTAATGCACGCGACGACCAGCAGCAGCCACAAGCGGCGCATGATTTGCGCCAGCTCACCACCGACCAACCCTTGCACCAGATTAGTCGCGAAGGACGGCACCAGCATCAAGGCGATGGCCGCCTTCAAGCCAAAGACGGCGGTCAACAATCCGAGCGATACGGTCGGCAGGCCAAGGCCGACCACCCCTTTGACGAAGCCGGCCAGAAGCAGCACGGCGACGACGATGGCGATATTTTCAGGAGACCACAAAGACGATTCGAACATGAAGTGACTATAACCGGCGGCGATATAGATTTGTACCGTAACCACCGAATTATGGACAATCAATCATGCAAATCGGTACTTCCGTTCCACTTCCCGCTTATACCTACGACCCGGCAGTCATCGCCAAGAAGGCCGAGGACCTCGGCTTCGATTCGATCTGGTACGCGGAGCACCCGGCGGTACCGGTCGAAAGCGACAGCCCGTTTCCCGCGACCGGTGGTGAAATCCCGTGGACCTACTCGCATTTTACCGACCCCTATATCGCGCTTGCCCGTGCCTCCGCGGTGACCAGTACCATCAAGCTCGCGACCGGCATCACCTTGCTGCCAGAGCGTAATCCGTTGATGCTAGCGAAGGAAATCTCCGTTCTCGATCTGCATAGTGGCGGGCGTTTCATGTTCGGCATCGGCACCGGCTGGCTGAAGGAAGAAACAGAATTGATGGGTGGTAATTTTGCCCGGCGCTGGACACAAACCCGCGAGGCACTCGATGTAATGAAAGGCTGCTGGACCCAGGAGATCTCGGAATACCACGGTGAGTTCTTCGATTTCCCACCGATCCGGTCTTTTCCAAAACCAATGCAGAAGCCCTATCCGCCAATCCTCATCGGCGGCATGGCGCCCAAAGTGCTGGAGCGGATCGTGGCCCATGCGGACGGCTGGCTGCCAAACCGCATCACGCCACAGGAGCTGGAAGTGAAACGGCGGGAGCTCGACAATCTGGCAACAGCCGCCGGACGCGACCCTAAATCCATCGGCATTACAATCTATGGACAAGCCATCGACAAGCAACTGATCCAGGACCTGCACAATGCCGGCGCCGAGCGGGTCGTCATCCGCCCGGACTGGGTTGAGAGCGACGCCGAGATGGCCGAGCAACTGGAGCGCGCGGCGGAAGTGGTGCTTTAAATCGCTAAACTCAAGGTAAGCTGGAAAAGAGATCGGGCTCCTCATTTTGGCCCTGCTCGTATTCCTGATTTGGTCCTTTTCGTCGGTCCGGACCGTCGCTACTGTCCGCCGCGATTTGAACACTTCACGCAAGGACACGAGCGATGACTTGGCTGCAACCCGTCACCCTTGAAGGGACAACCGCTACTCTCGCGCCGCTGGCGATGGAGCATCACGACGATCTGGTCGAAGCCACCAAGGACGGCGATCTGTGGAACCTCTGGTACACGGCGGTCCCGACCGCGGAGAAGGTCGGGGAGGAAATCGAGCGGCGCCGGGGGCTTCAGGAAACTGGCTCAATGCTGCCCTTCACCATTATCGAGAATGCGACCGGCCAAGCGGTTGGCATGACGACCTATATGAATGTCGACACGGCCACGAAACGAGTGGAGATCGGCTCGACCTGGTACCGCAAGCGTGTTCAACGCGGGCCCATGAACACGGAATGCAAGCTGCTGCTCCTCCAACACGCTTTTGAGATGCTCGACTGTATCGCCGTGGAGTTCCGCACACACCGTTTCAATACGCAGAGCCAACGCGCAATCGAACGCCTGGGCGCGAAACTCGACGGGGTACTGCGAAACCATCAGGTGATGGCCGACGGTTCAATCCGAGATACCTGCGCCTATAGCATCATCAACAGCGAATGGCCGGCAGTGAAGACGCATCTGACCTATCAGCTGAACCGACCACGGTAATTTTTGTTTTCCGGACGCGGGGCGGTCCGGGGAACAAGAGTTCAGCCTGTCCTCAGAATTAAATTCCCGAAGCGGTCGACCATGACGCTTTGGTCAGGATTGACCAGGGTCGTCGAGTCCAATTGCACGATGAGGGCTGGCCCGTCGAACGTCACGCCGGCCGCGAGTTTCTCACGGTCGTAGATCGGGACTGATTGCGGGCCCTCTTCGAAATGAACGGTCGTGCGGTCGATCTCCGCCTCCGCGAGCGATCCACCGGACAGCAATTCCGTCAGACGCGGCTGCAACAAAGTACCCACCGCCGAGACGTGCAAGGTGACGATCTCGATTGGCGTGTCGCGCTGTGCGAAAGTGTAGAGCTGTTCGTGCAAATCGTGGAAACCTTCGAGCGCCCGCGCCGTCGTCTCCGGCGTCACCGCATCGCCGGGCCATTCGACGTCCAACTCGAAACCTTGATGCTTATAACGAAGGCTGGCCTTGCGCGTGACCTGGCGTGCCGACGCGGGCACGTTCTCACGCTCAAACCACGCTTCGGCTTCACCCTCAAGCTGCGCGAAAGCTTTCGCCATCAGCGCATAGTCAAAGTCGGGCGGTGCTTGATAACAGGTCTGCGCATAGTCGGCGCGCAGCTGGGAGACCAGCAAGCCCATAGCCGACAATACGCCAGGGCTCGGCGGCACGATCACGGTCTTAGCGCCCAATAGTTTCGCCAAAGACCCACCATGCAGGGGTCCGGCACCCCCGAACGGGATCAGCGCGAATTCGCGGGGATCGTGCCCACGCTCGACCGAGATCACCCGGATCGCGCCCACCATGTCGTTATCGGCGATGGACAGAATGCCGCGTGCCGCTGTCTCCACGGTGAGGCCAAGCGGTCCTGCCACATGCGATTGGATAGCCCGGCGCGCCGCGTCGATATCCAGTGCCATGCTACCCGCCAACAGATAGGGTGGCAGATGGCCCAGCACGAGATGCGCGTCGGTGATCGTCGCCTGCTCACCACCCTTGCCGTAACACGCAGGGCCCGGATCGGCCCCGGCGCTGGCGGGACCGACGGTGAGGGCACCCGTTTTGGAGACGCTGGCGATCGACCCACCGCCGGTGCCAACCGTATTGATATCGAGCATTGGAAAAGCAAGTGGCCAATCGCCGATCTTGCCCTTTCCCGTCAGACTGCAGATGCCATCCTTGATCAGGCAGATATCCGCCGAGGTGCCGCCGATATCGACGCCGATGACATCCTTGTATCCGGCGGCCTCGCCGATAAACCCGGCACCGACAACACCCGCCGCCGGGCCCGAGAGCGCCGTATGCGCAGGCACTCGTTCGACTTCCTTGGCGCCGACGACACCGCCATTCGACTTCATGATCAGCAATGGTGCCGACACGCTCGCGGCGTCCAACCGTTCTTCCAGCTGCGCCACATAACGCGAGACCGCTGGCATCACATAGACGTTCAATACCGTCGCGATGCTGCGCTCGTACTCGCGGAAAACGCGGAGGACGTCGGCGGAGATCGAGATCAACGCATCCGGCAATTCCTCGCGCAGAATTTCCGCCGTGCGTACTTCATGGGCGGGATGGGCGAAGCTGTTGAGAAAGCACACCGCGACCGCGTCGACGCCCCGCGCCTTAAAGTCCTGGGCCGTGCGCCGCACCGCGTCCTCGTCGAGCGCTACTAATACATTGCCATCGATATCGACACGCTCCGGTACACCGTGAATACGCTGCGGCAAGACGGGCCGGGTCGGTTTGATCCATGCAAAAAGATTCGCGGTGCGCGGAATGTCCTGACGACCGATCTCCAATACGTGCTTGAACCCGGCGGTGGTCACTAAGCCGACATCGGCTCCCTT
>CAXAGK010000304.1:0-5140 GCA_963968305.1 uncultured Rickettsiales bacterium
GCTACCAGACCACGACCCATGTTCCTGAGGCTTTGCACCGAGTCACCGAGGCGTATTTGGCACTCGGCGTAACGGATGAAGCGCAAATGTCCACCGCCGTCTTGGGATATAACTACCCCGGCAACGTGTGGTATGAAGCAAGCTACGGTCTACTAGAACAACGCTCTCTGGCCCCCGCGCGCAAAGAACAATCGTGGTTGAGCTGGATGTGGAACTGGGCGAATTGATGCGCCGATGCTCATTGGGCTTAATGTAAAAAATATAGTCCTGATCGAGCGCCTCGACCTCACGTTCAGTAGAGGTTTGAGCGTCCTGACCGGGGAGACTGGTGCCGGAAAATCAATCCTGTTGGATGCGCTCGGGCTATCAATCGGCGCGCGTGCCGACGCGGGCTTGGTGCGACCGGAAGAGACACAAGCTTCGGTCATCGCCACCTTTGAAGTGCCGTCGGATCACGTGGCCCGGTCCATTCTGGCGGAAAGCGACATCGAAGACGATGAAGACGTGCTTGTCTTGCGCCGGTCCTTAGGCGCGGACGGGCGCAGCCGGGCATACGTGAATGACCGGCCGGTCAGCGTGGCGCTTTTGCGGCGTCTTGGCGAGTCGATGCTCGAAGTTCACGGCCAGTTCGATGATCGGGGTCTGATGGACCGGCAAACCCACCGCGAAGCGCTGGATGCTTTTGGTGGATTGAGCACTTTGGTTGAGAGTGTGTCGGCCGCTTATGCGACATGGCGACAAGCGGAAGCAGCGCTGAATAAGGCGCGGACCAATGCCGCGGCCCTCGATGAGGAAATTTCAGAACTGCGGCGCGCGACCGAAGAACTATCGGAATTGGCGCCGGAATTCGGCGAAGAAGCGGCGCTCGCGGAAAAGCGCACTATGCTCATGAACGCTGAGCAACTAGTCGAAGCCGTGAACGGGTCCATCGCCGAACTAGACGGCGAGGAGATGGCCGCGGGGCGGCTGCGCAACGCTCAAAGGTATTTGGAGCGCGTTGTCTCGAAGGCGGGCGGAAGTTTGGACGCCGCCTCGGCGGCAGCGGAACGTGCCCGGGTCGAAATCGAGGAAGTCTTGCATGAACTGCATGCGGCGGCGGCCAATATCGAAGGCGGCGATATGGGCTTGCCCGCAATCGAGGATCGACTTTTCGCGTTGCGCGACGCGGCTCGTAAATATGGTGTCGAAGCGGATGCCCTATTGTCGCGTCTGGAAGGTTTTCAATCGCGACTGGACGAGATTTCCGGCGGCGGCGATCTGATCGCTACCTTAAAGGACGCGTCGGAGCGAACTCGCTCCGCGTTCGTGGCGTCGGCGGAAACCTTGTCGGCCGCACGTCGCAAAGCGGCGGGTCGGCTGGATGCCGTAGTCACCGGGGAACTGCCACCCCTGAAGCTTGAGAAAGCGAGTTTTCAGACTGCGGTGGAACCTTTGGAAGAGGGCGAATGGAGTGAGCATGGCTGCGATCTGATTGAGTTCAGGATTGCGACAAATCCAGGTTCCTTGCCCGGCCCACTGGCCAAGATAGCGTCCGGTGGTGAGTTGGCGCGATTTATGTTGGCGCTGAAGATCGCCTTGGTCGGTGTCGGCACGGCGGGAACTCTTATCTTTGACGAAGTGGATTCCGGCGTCGGTGGTGCAACGGCGGACGCGGTAGGCGAGCGGCTGGAGCGGCTTGGCGCGGAGAAACAGGTACTGGTCGTGACGCACTCTCCGCAAGTCGCTGCGCGCGGCGACGATCATCTGAAGGTGGAAAAACAAAGCGATGCGGTGTCGGCGGCGACAATCGTCTCACGCCTGGAAACGGGCGAACGTCGCGAGGAAGTAGCACGTATGCTTTCCGGGCAATCGATTACCGACGAAGCGCGGGGGGCGGCTGATCGCCTGATGCGAAGAGAAAACGCATGAGCGAGAAACCAGTCGCGGAGTTGACCGAGGCAGAGGCCTGCAAGGAGTTGGCGCGCCTCGCTATGGATATCGGATATCATGACGCGCGCTACTATCAGGACGACGCACCGGAAATATCCGACGGGGATTATGACGCCTTGCGGTTGCGCAACGCCGCTATCGAAGAGCGGTTTCCAGAATTATGGCGCAAGGACAGCCCGAGCCTGAAAGTCGGCGCCGCGCCGTCCGGAGGGTTCTCGAAGGTCAAGCATTCACGGCCAATGCTGTCTCTCGGCAATGCCTTCAATGATGATGAAGTGCGTGAATTCGTGGCGCGCGCACGCCGATTTCTGGGTTTGGAAGAAGATGTCGAAGTGGCGTTGGTTGCGGAGCCGAAGATTGATGGGTTATCGGCTTCGCTGCGTTATGAGGACGGGCGCTTCATTGTTGGTGCGACACGCGGCGATGGCTCTGAAGGTGAGGATATCACGCGCAATCTTCGCACTTTAAACGACATTCCGGCGTATATTGCGGGTGCGCCGGCGGTGCTGGAAGTTCGCGGCGAAGTCTATATGTCACGAGACGATTTTTTTACCCTGAACGTCCGCCAGGAAGAAAAGGACGCCAAGCCTTTCGCCAATCCGCGAAACGCGGCGGCGGGTAGCCTGCGCCAGTTGGATCCGTCGATCACAGCGGCACGGCCGTTGAAGTTCTTCGCCTATAGTTGGGGGGAGATCAGCGCGCCGCTTGCAGAAACACAGTTCGCTGCGCTTGAGGCCTTCGAGAAGTGGGGGTTTTCGATCAACCCGCACTCCCGGGTGTGCCGTACAGTCGAGGAAGCCTTGGCGGTGCACGCCGATGTTTTGGCACAGCGGGCGGAGCTTCCCTACGATATCGACGGCATCGTCTATAAGATTGATCGATTGGATTGGCAGGAACGCCTCGGCATGGTGAGCCGTGCGCCGCGTTGGGCCATCGCGCATAAATTCCCGGCTGAACAGGCGGTCACTATCCTCGAGGATATCGTCATCCAGGTCGGCCGCACTGGGGCACTAACGCCGGTGGCTCATTTAAAACCGATTACGGTCGGCGGTGTGGTGGTTAGCCGGGCGACGCTGCACAACGAAGACGAAATTGCCCGACTCGGCGTGCGTATCGGTGATCATGTCGTAATCCAGCGTGCCGGGGACGTTATCCCGCAGATCGTTGAAACCTTATCCGATACGCGAAGCGCTGACGCAGAATTAAAAACTTTCGAGATCTTGGATCATTGCCCTGTCTGCGGCAGCCGCGCGGTGCGCGAGGAAGGCGAGGTCGTGCGGCGATGCACTGGTGGTCTCATCTGCCCGGCTCAGGCGGTCGAGCGAATGAAGCATTTTGTCAGCCGCAACGCTTTCGATATCGAAGGTCTGGGCGCAAAACATATCATCACCTTCATTGAAGATGGATTGATCAAGAACCCCGGTGATATCTTTCGGCTACAAGAGCGACGAGATGTTTTAGAAACTCGTGAAGGATGGGGCCCGCAATCGGCGGACAACCTATTGCTGGCCATCGGAGAGCGGCGGCGGATATCGCTCAACCGGTTCATCTATGCTCTGGGGATCCGACAGATAGGTCAAGCAACGGCTCGTCTTTTGGCGAAACAGTACGGTAGCCTATCGGCTTGGCACGCGGCGATGGGCCAAGCCGCCGAAGAGCGCGCGGCGAATGTTGAGGAGATGAAGAAGCCAGAACTGGTCGGTGAGGTCTTTGCCGAACTCTGTAATATTGATCAGATCGGCCTCAATGTTGCGGATGACTTGGTCGCATTTTTCGCAGAAGCCCATAACCGCGACGTCTTGGAGGATCTAGCGGATGTCCTAGACGTCGAGGATTTTGTTATCGACGATACCTCGGAATCGCCGGTAGCGGGCAAGACGGTCGTTTTTACCGGAACACTGGAGACCATGACCCGCAGTGAAGCCAAGGCACGGGCCGAGGCGCTGGGCGCGAAAGTCGCCGGATCGGTTTCCAAGAAGACCGACTACGTGGTCGCTGGGCCGGGTGCGGGCTCGAAAGCGAAGAAAGCCGAAGAGCTTGGGGTAGCGATCTTAACCGAGGACGAATGGAACGAGTTCGTCGGCGCTACATAAGGACTGAGTAGTCTGGTAATCGCACTTCCTTGGTGATTAGATTTCCCGCGTAGCCGTCTCAAGCCATACCTGTTCGTCATCCGGCAAGCCCTCTTGCATGATGTCTCGGACGCGGGCGTGATAGGCGTTGAGCCAGTCGATCTCGAACGCCGTCATCAGCGATGTATCAACCAAATTCAGATCGATAGGTGCTAAGGTCAGGGTCTCGAATTCCAGCGTCGGACGTTCGGACCCTTCTAGCTCGGCGCAAGGACGTACGACCACTAGATTCTCGATCCGGATTCCAAAGGAGTCAGCTTTGTAGTAGCCGGGTTCGTTAGAGACAACCATGCCGGGCTTCAGCGCCACGCCGCCACCGCCTTTCGAGATACGGTGCGGCCCTTCGTGTACTCCGAGATAGCTGCCCACGCCATGACCGGTGCCATGATCGAAATCCAGCCCTGCCTGCCAGAGCGGCGCCCGCGCCAGTGTATCCAGCTGCCCGCCGGTGGTGCCCTCCGGAAAACGTGCGGTCGCGATGGCGATGTGACCTTTGAGGACGCGGGTGAAGCGGTCCTTCATCTCCGCGCTCGGCGTGCCGACGGCGACGGTTCGGGTCACGTCCGTTGTCCCGTCAAGATACTGGGCGCCCGAATCCACGAGATAGAGTTCGCCTTGCCCGATTTCCCGGTTGGTCTCCGCCGTGGCGTTGTAGTGGACGACGGCGCCGTTCGGTCCGCCGGAGGAAATGGTGGGAAAGCTCAAATCCCGCAGCGCGCCGGTCTCTGATCGGAATTCCCGTAGGCGGTCGGACGCGGCGATCTCCGTCAAACCGCCGCTGGCAGCGGTATCCGCGAACCAGCTCAAGAACCGCGTTAGCGCCTTGCCGTCGCGGGTATGGGCGGCACGGGTGCCGGCAATTTCGACCTCGTTTTTGAGCGCCTTCGGCAGCGTGCAAGGATCTTCGCTGCGCACGACCTCGGCACCTTCGAGCCGGTCGAACACATAGGCCGTGACCGTTGCAGGATCCGCTTTTACCGTAGCTGATTTTGCCGCCAGTGCCTCGAGGGTCTCCCCAAAAGAAGCGAGTGGTTGTACCGCCACCGCATTGCCCAAGGTTTCGGTCAGGCCCGGCGATA
>CAXAGK010000305.1:0-5129 GCA_963968305.1 uncultured Rickettsiales bacterium
GCTAATACCGCCGAGACCGATTTACGCGGAGAGGACGAGTTGATGTCCTGGGCGGTAATAGTTGAGACAATTCGTGTTGAAGAGGCGATGGAGCTGACGCGTGACGCCGCATTCTTGCAACTCCTTGGCGGGTTGGATCCAACGAATGACCCAATTGTGGGTATCTATCAGCTCATGGCTATTCTGACACCACAAATGATGCAGGCCGATGGTGAGAATTCCTGATTTCAGCGAATTATCCGATCGGATCGTCTTGAAGCCGCATCGGGAGTTGTTTGAATATTGGCGTTCGATTTTCCCCGAGACCGGTTGGCCGGGACGACACATTTTGATCCGGTCGATATTCCACTTTTGCTGGGGATGTTGTTTCTGGTCGACATTGTGAGAGACGCTGGGAAGTTAAGATTTCGGTATCGACTTCTCGGTATCGAAATCACCAAGCGTGCCGAGCGCGATATGACGGGGAAGTGGATGGAGGAATCTTTGCCCGATCTCGATGCCTTCGCCATGATTGAGCGCGGTTATCATCAAATCAGTGATACGAGTATACCGCATCTACGCCAGTTCAGTATCCTGGCACCGGGGAAGGAGTATATCAAAGCGAACCTGTTGGTGCTGCCGATGGCTAGCGATGGGGGAAACTTCGATATGTTTGTCGGTATGTGGGTCTATAACGATGACGCTTCCCAACCGCCGGAGCATACGATTTTTTGATGCGCTGCGATTAATTCGTCGTAGAGTCTCTCTCAACACAACAACATGACGGTGTGGAGAAAGAGATGTCCGAAGGCGTAAACGATAAATACCGCGAACTCTGGGACACGGCTGACGAACACCTTGTTCGATATCGCGGTGATTTCTATTCCTTGGTCGTCGAACGAGCAGAGGGCATCTATCTTTACGATCAGGATGGCCGGGCCATTTTGGATTTCTCCTCGGGGCAGATGTGCGCGACCTTGGGTCACAACCATCCGGCGGTCGTCGATGCCTTGAAGCGGGCCGGAGAGAAGGTCATCCACCTCTATACCAATATGTTAACTCCCGTGCTGGTGGAGCTCGCGGATAAGCTGGCGGATATGTTGCCGCCGACGTTGCAGAAATCGATGTTTCCGAACACAGGCAGCGAGTCGAACGAAGCCGCACTTCGGATGGCGAAGATTCATACCGGTGGTTATGAGGTAGTCGGTCTCTCCGGATCTTGGCATGGTCAAACGTTAGGGGCGGCCTCTAGCACCTATGCGACGGGTCGTAAGGGGCATGGTCCTACCTTGCCGGGGACGATGGCGATTCCAGCTCCGAATAGCTACCGATGTCCGATCAAGCATTGCGCTGGTAAATGTGACATGACCTGTCTTGAAGTTGGCTTCGAGATGGCGGATCGCCAATCGGTCGGCCAATACGCGGCTTTCATTGCCGAACCGGTGCAGGGCGCGGGTGGCGTGGTCATTCCGCCCGACGGTTATTTCGAGCGCGCCAAGCATAAATGCGAGGAACGCGGCATGATGATGATCCTGGATGAAGCGCAGACCGGCCTTGGCCGGGTTGGGCGCAACTTTGCTTTCGAGGGCATGGATATGGTGCCGGATATACTCACGCTATCGAAAACGCTCGGCGCGGGAATTCCGCTGGCGGCGACCGTGACGAGTAAGGAGATTGAGGAGAGTTGCTACGAAAAGGGATTTTCCTACTACACTTCGCATCTGTCGGATCCGATGCCGGCGGAAGTGGGATTGGCCGTCCTGAACGTGCTTCGCGAGGAGAAGCTCGCTGAACGGGCCGCAGAGATAGGCCCCTATGTGATGACAGGCTTGAAGGAATTACAGTCTCGTCATGAATCCATCGGCGATGTGCGTGGTATTGGTCTGTTCATCGGTGTCGAATTCGTCAAGGACAGAGAGACCAAGGCGCCCGCACCGGCCTTTCTGAAGCAATTGCTGCAAAGATCGCTTGAACTGGGACTCAATCTCATTCCGGCTTCGGCGGAAGGGATCAGCGCCGTTCGATTGGCGCCGCCGTTATTCGTCACCAAGGATCAAATTGATTCCGCTTTGGGGATTTTGGACCAGGCATTGACCGATTGTGCGGGAAGCCTTCAATCCGATTAAAAGCGCAGTTTATTGAGCCTCGTTTTCGGTGTCTTCTTCAGTGACGCGGGTGATGTGATCCGAAAGGCTGTGGGCCTTCGACAGCAAGACGTTGACCAATTTCCGCAATAGTGGGTCGGCATCCGCCAGATGTGTTTGAATCGCGATCTTGGGCACGGGAATGCAAACAGTTTCAATCAAGGCTGACGCCAAGGCGATGCGCGTCGCTTCGTCGATCAGGGCCATTTCACCGAAGATACTGTTTTTCTCTATAGTGCTGAGGGTTACATTTTTTCGCCGACATTTCTGGAAATTTCGATCATGCCACTTTCGATGATATAGGCCAGATCGCCAGTATCGCCTTCTGCAAAGATTGTTTCTCCCGCTTGATAAGTGGGCTGTTTTAATCCGTTAGCTTCTGCTGGCGTCATCGGCTTCTCATTTCCCTTTCAGAACTATTCGTCGAACATACCAGGCAGAGCGGTGGCGTCTCTGTACGCTAGTTGATAATTAGTAAATTTTTATATATTGACGTTTACGTAAACGTAATTATGTTTTCGCTCATATTCCTCGTGGTTCTTAATACGAGCGAAGGTGATCAGATATGACGAAGAGCATTGAGACGTTCCGGGGCGGAGTTTTCCCGTGGGAAATCGATATCATGGGTCACATGAATGTTCGTCATTATACAGCGAAGTACGACGACGCGACATTGCAGCTGTTTGGCGCGTTGGGTCTGACGGTTGCCTATTTCAAGGAACAGGATCGCGGTATGGCGGCAGTTCAGCAGAACACGACCTACGGGCGGGAATTGCTGGCCGGCGATTTGATCGAGATTAAGAGCGAAATTTTGGAGGCGGGTGAACGTAAGATCAAATTCCTGCACCGGATGTATGAATGCCTGGGCGGGGATGAGGCCTCCACATGTGAGATCACCGGCGTTCACATTGACCGCACGTTGCGCCGCTCGACGCCCTTTCCGGCGCACATCTGCGAGAAAGCATTGGAAATGAGTAAGGGGTAAATTTCTTGAAGGAATTCTATTCCATCTCCGATCTGGCCAAAGAATTCGACGTCACCACACGGACAATCAGGTTCTATGAGGACCAAAAGCTTATCGCCCCGATGCGACAAGGAACGCGGCGGCTGTTTCGGCCCCGGGACCGTACCCGGTTGAAATTGATCCTGCGCGGCAAGCGCTTGGGATTTACGCTCGCCGAGATTTCCGAGATTGTCGACATGTACGATGCAGCACCGGGCGAGGGCGGCCAACTTCGCTTGTTGGTTGCCAAGATCTCTGGCCGACGAGCGCAATTGCAGCAACAGATGCAGGATATAGAAGCGATATTGAGCGATTTGGATACAGTTGAGGACCGCTGTGTCGAACGGCTGGCGGCGTTGGAGGGCCGGGGATGAGTGCCTTCAAGGTAAGGGATCCAAATTTCGAGGCGCGAATCCGCGACAGTTTCACACGCCAGCCTTTTATGGAAACCGTCGGTGCGACCCTGGGGATGGTCGAGCCGGGCCGGGTTGAGATAGAGGCGCCGTTCGGCACCCATATCATCCAGCAGCACGGTTTCATCCATGGTGGTGTCGTTGGCGCCATCGCCGACAGTGCGGCGGGCTATGCGGCGTATTCGTTGATGGATGCCAAGGATTCCGTGCTGACAGTCGAGTATAAGCTTAATCTGTTGGCACCGGCGAAGGGGGAGCGAATTCTAGCGCAGGCGGAAGTGATGCGGCCGGGCCGTACGCTGACCATTGTACGCTCCGATGTGTCCGCGTTTGAGGACGGGAAAGAGACCTTGTGCGCGACCGCCGTGGTCACGTTGATCAGGTTGGCGGGTAAATCCGACCACGCTGCGGGATGACATTCGCGCGGCGGCATGGATAATCGAATAGAGGACGGGTGAACATGATACCAAATGAATTGCCGGGACTGGATTTCGGCTTGGGTGAGACCGCCGATATGATGCGGGATACCGTCCGTAGTTTCGCAGCCGACGAAGTGGCGCCGCGCGCGGCGGAGATCGATGCGACTGATGAGTTTCCGCGCGACCTATGGCCGAAACTCGGTGCGCTGGGTCTCCACGGCCTGACGGTTGAGGAAGAGTACGGCGGCGCTGGTATGGGCTATACGGAGCATGTCATCGCGGTCGAGGAATTGAGCCGGGCGTCCGGCTCGGTCGGTCTCAGCTACGGGGCCCATTCCAACCTTTGCATCAATCAAATGCGTCGCAACGGCACAGAAGATCAAAAGCATCGCTACCTGCCAAAATTAATCACGGGTGAACATGTGGGATCGCTCGCGATGAGCGAATCCGGCGCTGGTTCGGACGTGGTTTCGATGAAGCTACGGGCCGAGAAAAAGGGCGACCGTTATATCCTGAACGGCACGAAGTTCTGGATCACCAACGCCCCCGACGCGGACGTTCTGATCGTTTATGCGAAGACTGATCCAGAAGCGAAGCAGCATGGCATTACAGCTTTTATCGTCGAGAAAGATTTCCCGGGATTCAGTGTGGCACAGAAACTCGACAAGCTCGGTATGCGCGGCTCCAGCACCGGAGAGCTGGTGTTCGAGAATTGCGAAGTGCCGGAGGAGAATGTGCTCAACGATGTTGGTGGTGGCGTCAAAGTTCTGATGAGTGGGCTCGACTACGAGCGTCTCGTGCTGGCGGGCGGGCCACTCGGGATCATGCAGGCCTGCATGGATATCGTCGTGCCCTACGTCCATGAACGTGAACAATTCGGTGAGCCCATTGGCAAGTTCCAGCTGATGCAAGGCAAGCTTGCCGATATGTATACGACGATGAACGCGTGCAAAGCCTACGCGTATGCGGTGGCTAAGGCCTGCGACCGGCACGACACGACGCGAAAGGATGCGGCCGGTGTCCTGCTGTACACGGCAGAGAAGGCAACTTGGATGACACTGGAAGCGATCCAATCCCTCGGTGGGATGGGGTATATCAACGAAAGCCCGACGGGTCGGCTGCTCCGCGACGCGAAACTCTATGAGATTGGTGCCGGGACGAGTGAAATCCG
>CAXAGK010000306.1:0-5127 GCA_963968305.1 uncultured Rickettsiales bacterium
CCCGAAGGCATTCGGTTATTTCGCGCCGGAGATGCTGGACGCGCTCTGCCAAGCCACGCTTCGGCCGCGGCGTGATGGCGTGGAGGGCTACGAGCTTTCCTGCCCGCCGGTCATCGAGGCCGCCACGTATAACTCGGTCGCCGCGACCACCGCTCCCTATGAGGGCTTGAAAGATTTCCCGGTCCCGGCACATTTGATCGCCGCCGACCCAGCCGTGCCCAACAGCAATTGGATCGCCGAGGTACAATCCGATGTCGCCCGCCATCTGCCGGATGCGCGGGTCACAACGATGATCGGCGCGGGCCACCTCATGCCGTTTGAGCGGCCCGACGAATGCGCCGAGATCGTACTGGCGATGCTATCCGATACCGCCTACGCCGCCGCCGAATAAGCCTCAATCGGGCAGCTGCCGACAGTGCAGCGGATCATGATGCGGCGCTCGTCAAGGGGATAATCCATGCGCCCTGAATGGAAGACGCCGCCCCTATTTTCCCACATGATCGTATCGCCCACCCGCCATTCGTGCTCCCAATGCCCGCCGGTGGTCCCGGCCTGATGGATCGCCTCGAACAGCGTCTCCAGAATATCCTCGCTCTCGGCCTCGGACACATCCATGACCCGCACGGTCTGCAGCGGATTGGCGTAGATCGCCGGGCGACGGCTCACCGGATGGCGGCAGATGATGGGGTGGAAGACGGTCGCGCGGCTCCGCGCCTCCGGCGGCAGTTTGCCGGTCAGGGTCTGGGTCAGCGAATTCTTACTGTTACGCCCGAGCGCGTATTCTCCCATCAACCCCTTAAGCCGCGCCTTGAACCCGTCCGGCAGGCTCTCATAGGCCCGGTATCCGCTGGCGAAGCAGGTATTGCCGCCGGACGACGGCACTTCCAGCGCATGAACCGTGGTCGCGACGGCGGGCACGATCTCGTAGGAGGTGTCCGAATGCCAACCGTATTTAAGGTCGCGGGTGACCCCCCTGCTCGCACCCACTTCGTCGAACTTACCGTCGGCATCAACATTGCGATTGTAGACGATCTCTGGAATGTCGGGATGCTGAAAGGCCTTTTGGATATGCACCCGCAGCGGCCCGAACTGCGCCGAGAAATCCGCGAATTGCCGATCGGTCAACTTCTGTCCCCGGAACACCAAGACGGTGCGATCGACAAACGCCGCCTCGACGGCGACGATCTCACTCGCCGAGAGTGGTTTCGAGATATCAATCCCGGCGATCTCCGCCCCGATATCACCGCCCGATGAATGCACTTCGACGCTCATGTCTTCCTCCTCCGCGATGCGGTCCTTCTCCAACGACGTAACGGGAGTGACGCCGGCGTCAATCCGCGCCCCGCGCGGCGGCCATACACAAAAAAGCGCAAAACAACCCCATACACAGTATTATCATACCGCTGATTCACACACAGCGTTGCCCTATAAGAATGTTGTGCCTGTTTACAAATCAAAGAAGGAATCGGACTGCATCACACATTAGACAACTTGTCACCGCCCCCTTCCCCTAAAACACGTCCCCATATCCGAACAGCGCCGGTTGGCCACCCGTGTGCCAGAACAGGATCCGGTGCCCAGCCAGCTCGCCCATTTCGGCCAGCTCGATCAGGCCGGCCATTGCCTTACCCGTATAGACCGGGTCGAGGAACAGGCCTTCGCTATGCGCGGTCCAGCGGATGGTGTTGGACACCACCTCGCTCATCCGACCGTAGCCGGGGGCCAGCGTGCCGTCGTAGAGGCGGATGTCCTGGGGGTCGATCAGGACGGGGAGGTCCATCATCTCCGCCAGATCTTCGAGGCGTTGGCGTATACGTCTTCGCTGCGATGCCGCGTCCCGGCGCACACACACCCCCAGCACCGGTACCCGCGAGCCCAATGCCCGCAATCCGTAGAGCAAGCCAATATGGGTAAGCGCACTGCCGGACGCGATGATGATCTCGTCGAAGGGATCGGCGTCGTTCAGTTGCGTCAGTAATTCTTGCGCCGCCACGATATAGCCGAGCGCGCCTAAGGGCGGGTGGTCCACACCGAGCGGTATGATAAAGGGGCGCCGCCCCTCGGCCCGCAGTCCTTCCGCAATTTCACCTACCGCCGCGTCGGCGCCCGCTTCGTTCTCACCGTGGGGGTAGTTGTGCAGTGTGGCACCCAGCAGTTTGTCGAGCAGGACATTGCCGTTGTCACGGTAGAGTTGGGAGACGCCCGGCACGCGCTCCTCCATCTGGATATGGATATCCAGGCCGAGGCGGCGCGCCATCGCCGCCGCCGTGCGGGTGAAATTCGACTGAATGGCGCCAGTGATCAAAACCGTATCCGCCGCCGCGACCTGGGCCGCGCCGAAATAATATTCGAGCTGGCGCACCTTATTGCCGCCGAAACCGATGCCGGTGCAATCGTCGCGCTTGACCCAGAGGTCGATCCCCAGTTCCGCACCGAGATTACCCATCCACTCGATCTTCGTCGGCAGATGCGCCATCGCCATGCGCGGATAGCGCGCCAGTGCCGCTTGGAGTTTTTCGTTTGTGAACTTATCCCCCGCGCGCTTAACCATGGGCGCCCCCGCAGGAGCCGTCGAGCCGGAAAAGCTTGGCCGCGGTACCGCCGAGAATCGCCGTGGTGTCGATTTCGCTCAAACCTGCCTTACCGACGATTTCGCACGGCGTGTGATCGCCGATCGGGAACGGGTAGTCGGAGCCCAACATGACCTTATCCGCGCCCGCCTTAGCGATCAGAAAGTTGAGCGCGTCCGGATCGAAAACTACGGTGTCGAAATATATCTGCCGAAAGCCTTCCATTGGATCGCCGTACTGGCCGGGATGGATTTCCACATTGCGCATGAGCCGCCCCAACATCCAAGGCAGCGCACCGCCGCCATGGGGCAGCACCACGGACATTCCGGGATATTTCGTGAAATGTCCGGCAAACAGCATTCGCGCCACCGCCGTCGTCGTATCGAGGCCGCGCCCGACCGCGTTGATCATGTCATAATCGTTGAGCCGGATATCGCCGCAGCCATACATCGGATGGATAAATACAACCGCTTCGCGCGCCGAGGCCACCGACCAGAACGGGTCAAGCGCCGGACCGTCGAGGACGCCACTGTCACCGAAGGGTTGGGTCCCGATCATCACGCCGGTGAGCCCCCCATCCATCAATTCCTCCAGCAGGCGCGCCGCCTTCTCGCCGTCCTGCAGGGGGACGCTCGCCAAGGGAGTAAGGTTGCCCGCCGCCCGCGCGCCCTCGATCAGGTGTTCGTTTAGGAAGCGGCTCCAGGCAAGGCCTTCATCGACCGGTAGCTCATAGCCGAAACTGTCGAGCCAGCCACCGTTGACCTGCGCGTCGATGCCCTGTTCGGCCATCCACTCTTGGCGTGGCTCGGCGCGGCGCAGTTTTGGGTTCACCGGGCGCGTCAGCGCACCACCCGCGAAACCCAGCTTGTATGTATCACCGTCATGCATCAGCTCAACATTGGGAAATGAGGCGGCGCCAGAGGCGAGTGCGTCCAGCATGCTTTGCGGGGCGTAATGGGCGTGGGTGTCGACGATCATAGGGCGGTCCTTGTTGTAGCTGCACTTTTAGTCGGACGAGACCATTGCAGAACGCTGCGCAAATTCAACCCGTCATTCCCGCGAAGGCGAGAATGACGAAGATGGCAATAAATTTCCGGCGCAACAATCGCAACGAAACGGGGGAGCGTCGAAACGCTCCCCTGGAATTTAACCCGCGTGGCGGGTGACTACCACATGGCGACCTGATTGATAATCATCTGCACCGTGCCCTTCACCCGTGCCTGGCCCAAAACGAACATGAACTCGTGCACGCCTTCCTTGGCGAGACGGCCCGTGTTCATCGTCTCCAGAATGTAGATGCCGCGTTTTTTCAAAAGCTCGACATGGCCGTAGAAGACCTTGTCGCCCTTCGCCGGAGGCACCGCTTCGAGGCCCCAGGTATCCGCACCGACGGCCATCACGTCGAGATCGCCGAGATAGGCCGACGCCTCGTTGTTGAGGCCGGGCTCGCCCGACACCCAAGCCTTTGGATCGGAGGCGAGCATACCGTCGGTCCAACCAGTGTGTAACAGCACTACGTCGCCTTTGCGAATCGTCACGCCTTGCGCCTTGGACGCCGCCTTGATGTCCTTCGACGCGATGACTTGACCGGCCTTCATGACCGCGACACCGAAATGCTTTGCCATGTCAATCATTACGCCGCGTCCAATCATCGGCGGAATTTGATCAACACCCAATTTCTTCAATCCGGTGATGTGGACGAAGTCGACCGCTTTGTTGCAATTGTAATACTCGCCGCTCTCACCCAGATGGCCGAGCCCGTCGATCTGTGGGCCAGTACCGAACCACAATTGCGCCAGATCATCGTTGTAGACGATGGGCCAGCCAAAATCTTGAGTCATGTCGCGGCCGTTGTGTTGTCCTGGCGTCACCACTTGCAATGACGTGGAGCGCGGCGGGAAGGCCGGCATCTTCGGGTCGACGATAATACCGAGGGCATGACTTTCGCCCTTTTTCACCAGCTTCGTCGCCATCAACACCTGCTTCGGGGTTACGTGATTGGCCGCGCCGATCTGGTCGTCCTTACCCCATTTCGAGGGCTTGCACGCATCCGCCAAGGCCGGTCCCACCGCCACCGCAAGGCCGCCCGCCAGCAGTAAGGGTGCCGCAAATCTCGCTAGATTTTTCATGAAAATTCCTCCTAATCTGATTTTGTCGACCGTCACCGATCGCAGCCTATTAAAAAGTAAAGGAAGTTCATAACCGAATACGCACATCGGTCGAGGGGTGATTGTGTTGTGCGGTTGGACACATCAGTCCGGTTCGCTATGTAAATACATGCATTCCCAACTTGCGGAGGCGGAGCCATGACCCTCGACATTATCCCGACTGGAGCGGCCGCTGGTGCTGAAATTCGCGGCGTCGACCTCACGAATACGCTCGATGATAATGCCTATCAGACGCTCAATCAGGCGCTCGGCGAGCACGGCGTGATCTTCTTTCGCGGGCAATCCCTCTCACCCGAGCAGCACATGGCCCTGACGCTCCGCTTCGGTGCGCTGGAGCCGAACACCTTCGGGGAAACCCACGGCCTGGAAGGACATCCTGGCATCGTCCT
>CAXAGK010000307.1:0-5126 GCA_963968305.1 uncultured Rickettsiales bacterium
AATGTGTCTTGCCCTTATCGTGATCGAAGAACACACCCGGCGAGCGATGCATTTGACTGACGATTACGCGCTCGGTGCCGTTCACGACAAACGTGCCGTTGCCCGTCATCAAGGGCATATCGCCCATGTAGACATCTTGCTCTTTGATATCGCGGATCGAGCGGGCGCCCGTATCCTCATCGATATCCCACACAACCAGTCGCAGGGTGACTTTCAACGGCGCGGCATAGGTCATACCCCGCTGTTGGCACTCCTCGACGTCGTATTTCGGATTTTCAAGCTCGTATTTGACGAACTCCAGCTGCGCCCGTCCTGAAAAATCGGAAATCGGGAACACCGTCTTGAACGCCTCTTGCAATCCGGAATCGGCACGATCCGGCGCCAAGACGCCAGTCTGCAAGAACCGATCGTAGGAGCTTTTCTGAACCTCGATCAGGTTCGGCATCGGCGCAACTTCGCCAATCCGCCCGAATGTTTTCCGAATGCGCTTACGACCCGTGAACGACTTGGTCATTTTAAAACCTCAGTAATTTACGCACAGCAGGCGACCGATGATCGCCGCCTTAGCAGAGACGCCGGGAAGGGCGCATCGAAATGCACCCTTCGCCAGCGGTAACTTCTTTGTCGACTACGTGAGCTCAACCGAGGCGCCGGCTTCTTCCAGCTTACCTTTAATTTCCTCGGCTTCACTCTTCGCGACGTCTTCCTTAACGGCCTTCGGCGCGCCTTCCACCAAGTCCTTCGCCTCTTTCAGGCCAAGACCGGTGATCGCACGCACTTCCTTGATGACATTGATCTTCTTTTCACCAAAGGCAGTCAGCATGACGGTGAAGGAATCTTTGACCTCCGCCGCCTCGGCAACCGGTGCCGCCGCTGCTGCGGCAACTGGTGCCGCTGCGGAAACGCCCCATTTCTCTTCAAGCATTTTCGAGAGCTCAGCCGCCTCGATGACGGTGAGCGCCGAAAGATCTTCAGCGATTTTTTCCAAATCAGCCATTTTCACGTTTCTCCTAGTTCGAACCTATAAAGACTGGATCAACCCAATCTGCATCACTCTCCGCCGTTGGCAGCATGAGCCCCCACGACCCTGGCGAGTTGCCCCGCCGGTGCCTGGAGTATACCCGCCACCTTGGTCGCCGGAGCTTGGAGGAGACCAACGATCTTCCCTCTAAGCGCGTCCAGCGACGGCAGTCTTGCGAGCGTATTCACACCAGCTACGTCCAGCATGTCCGAGTCGAGAGCGCCGCCGACAATCGTCAGCTTTTCGTTCTCTTTCGCGAACTTAACCGCAATTCTCGCGGCTGCTACCGGATCCTTCGAGATGGCTATCGCCGTCGGACCCGTGAACGCATCTTCCAATGCTTCGAACTTCGTCTCCTTAATAGCAATTTTCGCTAACCGGTTTTTCGTAACCTTAAATTTACAACCGGCCTCACGCATTTTGCTTCGGAGTTCGGTAACCTCCGCGACCGTCAAACCCGATTGATGGGTCACGACGATGAGATTATTTTCCTCGAAGTCCTGATGCAGTTCGGCGACCAGGGCTTCCTTTTTTGATCGGTCCACTGATCGTCTCCAATTTGGTTGCACATGGACGCGGTTTCCTCGGCAATGCCGTCTCAACCACATCCGGTTCAACTGTCCGCGAGGTTCAAACCAACGGGCATATACCCACTGAATTCGGTCTTCCCCTCTGCCTCATGCCGGCCGGTTTCCCGTTTAGGCGCCCCCGAAAGGACACACCCGCAATCTCGGACAGAACAACGGAAACCCCGAAAGGCTTCCGCCATCCGCCGCCGAGCAAAACCCGGCGACGAAATTCCTTAGTCGTTACCAAGCGCGTTTGGCATATCCAACTTGATACCCGGTCCCATCGTCGAACTGATGGACGCTTTCATGATATAGGTACCTTTTACGCCCGACGGCTTGGCCTTACTGATCGCGCCAATAAATGCCCGCACGTTCTCGGCCAAGGCCTGTTCGTTGAAACTCGCCTTGCCGACACCGGCATGCACGATGCCCGCCTTCTCGCAGCGGAACTGTACTTCCCCGCCTTTCGCCGCTTGAACGGCCGTCGCGACATCTTGCGTAACGGTACCGAGCTTCGGGTTCGGCATCAGACCTTTGGGGCCCAAGACCTTACCCAAGCGGCCGACAACAGCCATCATATCGGGGGTTGCAATACAGCGATCAAATTCGATTTCGCCGGCTTGAATCTTCTCTGCCAGATCTTCGGCGCCGACGATATCCGCGCCAGCATTCTTGGCGTCTTCGGCCTTCGCGTCCTTGGCGAAAACCGCAACCCGCATCGACTTACCGGTTCCGTGGGGCAGTTGCACGACACCGCGCACTTGCTGATCGGAATGACGTGGATCAATGCCCAAGTTCATTGCAATTTCAATAGTTTCGTCGAATTTAACCTTGGCGTTGTCCTTAATGAACTTCACCGCATCCTCGACGCTGTAAAACGCCTCCCGGTCACGTTCTTCATTCGACGACTTCATACGTTTGCTGACTTTAGCCATGGCTTAACCCTCCACAACTTCGACGCCCATCGAGCGCGCCGTGCCTTCGATGATTTTCATCGCGGCTTCCACATCATTTGCATTCAAGTCGGGCATCTTCGCTTCAGCGATTTCCCGCACTTGGCTTTTCTTTACCCGGCCGATGATCTCGCGGCCAACTTCCGACGCACCCTTCTGCAATCCCGCTGCCTTCTTTATGAAGAAACTCGCGGGCGCCGTCTTGGTAACGAACGAAAAGCTGCGATCCGCATAAGCGGTGATAATCACTGGGATCGGCATGCCTTGTTCCATCTCCTGCGTCGCCGCATTGAACGCCTTGCAGAATTCCATGATGTTTAGGCCGCGCTGGCCCAACGCTGGTCCCACTGGCGGCGAGGGATTCGCCTGCCCTGCCGGAATTTCCAGCTTGATATAACCTTCAATCTTCTTTGCCATGCACTTCCCTCTCTAAGGGTGCGCGGTACGGCCTTGGCAAGCCTCCCGCACGATTAAAACTAAAAGGGCTCAGCCCTTCTCCACTTGCGAATATTCCAAATCCACCGGCGTCGCGCGCCCAAAGATGGAGACCGACACTTTGAGACGTGCTTTTTCCTCGTCCACTTCCTCGACCAAACCGTTGAAGGAATTGAACGGACCGTCGCAAACCCGGACTTGCTCGCCTACCTCGAAAGTGACGGACGGCTTCGGCCGATCGACGCCTTCCTTGATCTGATGCAAAATTCGGTCAGCTTCCGCATTGCTGATCGGCGTCGGCTTCCCGCCGCCGCCCAGGAACCCGGTGACCTTTGGCGTATCCTTCACCAAATGCCAACTGTCATCCGACATATTCATCTTGATCAAAACATACCCCGGAAAGAACTTCCGCTCGGCATTGACCTTGGAGCCTCGGCGAAGTTCTACAACCTCCTCCATCGGCACCAAAACCTCTTCGATGTCATCGTCTAGACCCTTCTGTAAGGCTTGCTCCTTAATCGAATCGCAAACCTTCCGTTCGAAGCCCGAATAGACGTGCACTACATACCAACGTTGTGCCATGCCTTAGCCTCCAATCCCGAGTACCAGTTCGATCAGCTGCGCGATGATCTGGTCGGTCAAAAGAAAAAACAGCGACGCACAGACGCTCATGACAAACACCATCGCGGTCGTCACGCCCGTCTCCTTGCGGCTCGGCCATGTTACCTTGCTTACTTCTTGACGCACTTCCCGCATAAATTTCGCAGGATTTGTCTTGGCCATTCTTGCCGTTATTCCTTGTTTTGACCCACCCAACCGTCTCCGGCGGGCCATACCCTAAATCTTCAAACGCTGGCAGGAGTGGAGGGACTCGAACCCGCAACCCCCGGTTTTGGAGACCGGTGCTCTACCAATTGAGCTACACTCCTAATAACCCGCAGCGTATTCCTTATTCGACGATGCCGGTAACAACACCGGCACCGACGGTGCGACCGCCTTCGCGGATCGCGAAACGCAAGCCTTCGTCCATCGCAATCGGTGCAATCAAGTTCACCTGCATCGAGATATTGTCACCCGGCATTACCATTTCCGTCCCGTCCGGCAACTCCACCGAACCCGTCACGTCCGTCGTGCGGAAGTAGAACTGCGGACGATAGTTCGAGAAGAACGGCGTGTGACGGCCTCCCTCTTCCTTCGTCAAAATGTAGCATTCGCAGCTAAACTTCGTGTGCGGATCGATCGAACCCGGCGCCGCCAATACCTGGCCGCGCTCCACATCTTCACGCCCGATGCCGCGCAACAGACAACCAACGTTGTCGCCCGCCTCGCCCCGGTCCAGAATCTTACGGAACATCTCAACACCCGTGCACACCGTCTTCGATGTATCGTGGATGCCGACGATCTCGATCTCGTCACCCGTCTTCACAATTCCCCGCTCCACGCGGCCCGTGACAACCGTGCCCCGGCCAGAGATCGTGAACACATCCTCAATCGGCATCAAGAACGGCAAATCAATCGGGCGATCCGGCTGCGGGACGGCTTCATCAACCGCCACCATCAGCTCGCGGATCGCGTCCGCGCCAATCGCTGCGTCACCGTCTTCGATCGCCGCCAAGGCAGAACCCTTGATGATCGGAATATCGTCGCCCGGAAACTCGTAGGATGACAGCAGCTCGCGAACCTCAAGCTCGACCAGCTCCAGCAGCTCCTCGTCGTCGACCTGATCTACCTTATTCAGGAACACCACGATCGCGGGCACACCAACCTGGCGCGCCAGCAAGATGTGCTCGCGCGTTTGCGGCATCGGGCCGTCGGAAGCACTTACTACCAGGATCGCGCCGTCCATCTGCGCCGCACCTGTGATCATATTCTTGATGTAATCCGCGTGACCCGGGCAATCCACGTGGGCGTAGTGACGGGCTTCCGTCTCATACTCCACGTGCGCCGTGTTGATCGTAATACCGCGCTCGCGCTCTTCCGGAGCCTTATCGATATCAGCGTAATCCGTCGCCGTCGCACCACCGGCTTCCGCCAACACTTTCGTAATCGCCGCCGTCAGCGTCGTCTTGCCGTGATCAACATGGCCAATCGTGCCGATGTTGCAGTGCGGCTTGTTACGTACAAAATTCTCTTTCGCCATCTGTCGTC
>CAXAGK010000308.1:0-5115 GCA_963968305.1 uncultured Rickettsiales bacterium
GGCTACCGCCCGCCGGCCCCGGAAACCATCGTACCAATGGATCAAAGGCCGACCAATGCGCCCCACTCAAATCCGCGGTATCGTAATACTGTGCATGGGGTTGTTCCGCGAAAATATTTTTTGCCACACCCTCTCATAACTAATAGTCATACCCGCGAAGGTGGGAACCCCGAACGATACAGGCAAGGGCTAGTTTTTCGCCTTCGCGGGAATGACAAGAAAGGAGCCTTCCCTAATCTGTCCGCGCGATATCCTCTCCCCAGCGCTTCGTGACGTCAGTATCGATGTCGAAGAGGTCGAGGGTCCGTCCAATCGTCTGGTCGACCATTTCTTCAATGCTTTTCGGACGGGCGTAAAACGCGGGCACTGGGGGGGCGACGATGGCGCCCATTTCGGTCACCGCCTGCATTGAGCGGATGTGGCCCGCGTGAAGTGGTGTTTCCCGCAACATCAAGACGAGGCGACGGCGTTCTTTCAGCACAACGTCGGCGGCGCGTGAAAGCAACGAAGAGGTCACTCCGGAGGATATCTCGCCCATGGAGCGGATCGAGCATGGGGCGACCACCATTCCCATCGTCTTAAAAGAGCCCGAGGAGATCGCGGCACCGATATCCGCTGCCGGGTAGACCACATCTGCCAGTGCCTTCACGTCGGCGGCCTTCCAACCGGTCTCGTAGGCCACTGTAATCTCCGCGGATTTCGAGATTACGAGATGGGTCTCAACCGGTGTATCCCGCAATAACTCCAACATGCGAATGCCATAGATAACCCCGGAAGCTCCGGAAATACCGATGATGAGACGTTGGGGAGCGTCGGCCAAGTCTCTACTCCTCGTCCGGATTGAAGTCATCGCCCATCACGTCGCGGATCGAGACTTGCGGGTCTTCGAGCTTTTGCTTGAGCTGGGCCGTTCGCTCGCCGTTGATCAGGTAATCGCCATCCGTAGCGCGGCGCGCCATGGCCTCCCACTTGGAATTCCAATCGCCGAGCGAGTAGCCGTGCCATGGCACTTCCGGTGTCAGCGGCGGCAGGTCCAGCTCCTCCCAGAGATCCTTCGCCCGCTCCATGTGCTCTTTCGTCGGCAAGGCCACCGGCGGCAGATCGTATTTGAGTGTGGCGTCGATGAGCATGGTCGACTCCTCGTCGGCCTCTTTCAAGACCGGGCCGTGGCCGCGCGCCCGGTAGTCGATGATCTGAATATCTTTCACCGGATTGGCGCGGTACGACATGGCCCAGAGAATGGCATCCGCGTTGTCCGGATCGATGTCGTCGTTGATTGCTATACAATACTTTCCAACTGCGGCCTGATAGGAGGATATTCCCATAAGCGCCCGCCATATCTCGGTTTTCTTGGCATCCCGGTCGACAGTGATCGCAACGAATCGCCGGAGATTCGTCAAAGGTTCGTGCAGCGACACCTTCTGCACACAGCGAATACCGAGCGTATCGCGAAGATAGGATTTGAACATCGGCTCATAGGCGACACGCTTGATGACGCTGCTCTCGCTCGGCGTCACCTGACTTATGATCGAGCTCACCACCGGCTTCTTCTGCATGGTGATGGCGGTGACATCCATCGTGTTGTTGTATTCCTCAAGCGCGATATAACCGTGGGATTCGCCGAAGGGGCCTTCGGGCTCCAGGTATTCGGGATCGATGTATCCTTCGATGACGACCTGTGCCTCAGCCGGCACATAAAGGTCGACGGTCTTCGCCTTCACTGTGTTGATTGGACCGCCTGCAAGACCGCCGGCCACGGTCAACTCATCGACGCCCAATTTCACTTTTTGAGGGCCGGTATATTCCACCACCGGCGGGCAACCGAGGATGATGCAGACAGGCATCTTTTCCCTCCGCTTTTGGTAGCCCTTCCAATGATTGTAGCCGCCGGACTGGGTGGATATCTGCATCATGACCGCAAGGCGGTCGGCGGCTTTCAGATTGCCGCGATAGACGCCCATGTTCTGGACGCTACTCTCGATATCCTTGGTGATCCAGGTCGCCGCCGTGAAATAGGGCCCGACGTCATATCCCGGCGTCGAGATCGGGATTGGCAAGGCGTCAAGGCCGTTACCCGGCCCTTGCACTTCGGCACCCGTCATCACGATTTCTTGGCAAGGTGCTTCCTCAACCACATTGGTCGCCACGGGATGATTGAGGCCCCGATCCCAAAGTGGACCGATATCGTCCAATGACTCCGCCGCCATCCCGATCCGGTAAATCTCGGGATTGGCCGCCAAGCCACCGATCAGGACGGGGATGTCGTATTTCCGTCCCTTACTGTCAACGACGTTGGTGAACAGGAAGGCCTTGCGCTCCGCCTCCGGGATGCCACCCCGGAACTGCCAGCGGACCAGCGGATGCATCTCCGTGTCCTTGTTAACCGGCTTATCGATCCGGTAGAGCAGGCCCGCTTCGTCCAGCTCCTCGATGTGTTCCCACAGATCTTTATAGTTGCGTCCCTCAGCCATGTGCTCTCGTCTTCCTTCACTGTCGCTTCACTGGCTATAACTATCGGGCGCTTTTATCCTGCGTCCAGCATCCATTAGGAGAAAGAGATGGCTTGGATCGACCGGCAGAGCCCTGAAGGAGACGAAATCTTCTACGACCATATCGGCTATTTCGTGCACAATCTGGACGACGCGGGTGTGCGGATGGAGAAACTCGGCTTCCAAGTCTCCGCCACCAACATCCAATACAATGAGGATGCGGCGGGCGAACTACAGAGAACCCATACATCCAACAAGCTTGTGAAGCTTAATTTGGGATTTATCGAGATGCTCGCGGCGACCGGCGAAAGTCCCCTCGCAAACCAGCTAAAAAGCATGCTGGCGCGTTATCAGGGCCTCCACGTCATCGCGCTCACTAATGCCGATATAGAGGCGACCGCCGCCCGACTCGCGGCATCCGGGATCGAGATGCAGGACCCGGCCCATTTGCGGCGCAAAGTCATGGTGAATGGCGAGGAAACACTGATGGTGTTCACGGTCTGCAGGGTTAAACCCGGTACGTATAATGAGGGCCGTCTGCAGATCCTGACCAATCATACGCCGGAGAATTTTTGGCTGCCGGGCGATATGGACCACGCCAACAGAGCCGATGCACTGACCGACCTGTTGATCTGCGTCGACGACGTGGAAGAAGCCGTCAACCGATACGAGACGTTTTTCGGCACCGACGCGATCACCATGATGGGGTTACGCACGTTGGACCTCGCGCGAGGACGGTTCCACTTCGTCACGCCAGAACAGGCGGAAGCAATGCTACCGGGGTTCACGGCCCAAACCCTGCCCTACACTTGCGGACAAGGCTTGGGGAGCCTCGATCTGGCAGCGTCGAAAGCGTACTTTAGGAGCGCGGGGGTGAAACCGGTTTACGAGGACGAAGACTTTTTCTGCATCGGTCCGAATGACGCCATGGGCGCTTATCTGCTGTTTCATGACAAGGGCGTGGAAGCACCCTGGGCGTCACTCGCTGAGCGACAGTAACGCTTCCGCCAATTCTTGCGGCATGGTGACGAAGGGCGAGTGCCCGCTCTCCAGCGTCAGCACCGACGCGCAGGGCGTGTCCCGCACCATCTCGCGCTGTAGCGTATAACCGATAGCTTTGTCTTGCGTGCAGTGGA
The DNA here is from genome assembly GCA_963968305.1 of uncultured Rickettsiales bacterium. Taxonomy (GTDB): domain Bacteria; phylum Pseudomonadota; class Alphaproteobacteria; order UBA8366; family UBA8366; genus UBA6544. Next base: position 3,626 of record CAXAGK010000308.1, read on the forward strand.
TATAGACCCGGGGAACGCGGTCGAAGCGGTCCTCGGTGAACACGGCTTTTTCGCGGAAGATGGAAACCGGCTCCGGCCCAATTCGCGCCATCGCGGTTTCGAAATCCGCGTCGCTCACGTCCTGATAAAATGCACGCCGGGCGGCGTCTCGAGAGATCGTGAAACACTCAACGCCGTCGATCTCCACGCGTTCCGATGCGGTTGCTGTTTCCATATCGCGCCGCGCCAGAGACGCCAGTGTTTCTCCGGATTGCGGCAAATAGGCGGTCAAATAGACGAGCCTCTCGATTTGGTCTGGCACGGCTTCGGCGGCGCGTGAAATCACCGCACCTGCCATGCTGTGGCCGACGAGCACAACCGGTCCGTTGGATGCGGCCAGTTCCGAGACAAACTCCCCGTACCGTTTGAGTGACAGCTCAGATACTCGTGTCGTATCCGCGCCGTGTCCCGGTAAATCCGGCGCCACCACGCTGTGCCCCGCGGCCTCGAGCAGTGGTGTCACCCGCTCCCAACACCACCCGCCGTGACAGGCACCGTGGATCAATAGAAAGTTCGCCATAGCTCAAATTCCGTGACACCAGTGGAACGCTTTTGTAGCGTCTCGCCACCGACTTGAACACCTTAGCCCGGACCTCATATGGAAACGCTCCCGATTTGGCGCCGCCCGGTCTTTATTCTGATCTCTTGCATTATCATGGTGATGATCGCCTACGGCACACGGCAAAGTTTTGGGCTTTTCATGCGCCCAATGAGCATCGATATGGGGTGGGGCCGCGAGGTGTTATCCTTCGCACTGGCCACGCAAAACCTTTTGATCGGCGCTGGAGCCGCATTCGCGGGGGCACTCACGACACGGTGGGGTGCGGCGAAAACTATCGCGCTCGGCGGCGGTCTCTATGCGTCGGGTCTCTTCTTCATGTCCCAATCCACAACGCCGGAGGCCCTGGTGTTGAGCAGTGGCATATTGGCCGGCATAGGACTCAGCGGTTGCGGTGTACCGCTAATGGCCGGCGTCGTCGGACAAGTGGCCCCAGAGCGTCACCGCACGACCTGGATCGGTCTGATCACGGGTGCGGCGACCGGCGGACAACTTGTGCTGCTACCATTCACGCAACACCTGCTCAGCGCATTCGATTGGGTCTTCGCGGTCATCGTGATGTCGATACTGGCTGCCATGATCCTGCCCATGGCGTTGGGAATCAGTGGTGCCAGCAAGGCCGCGCAAAAATCGACGCAACCAACTCAATCCATTCGCGAGTCACTCCGCGAGGCCGGGAGCCATCGCGGCTTCTTGCTTTTGATCCTCGGGTTTTATGTCTGCGGCTTCCAAGTGCAGTTCATCGGCAGTCACCTGCCGGCTCATATCGTTGATGCCGGCAGCACACCCGAATGGGGCGCCATCGCGCTGATGCTAGTCGCCTTCTTCAACATGATAGGCAGTTGGGGCTGCGGTTGGATCGGCGACCGCTACCGCAAGAAATACGCGCTCA
>CAXAGK010000309.1:0-5113 GCA_963968305.1 uncultured Rickettsiales bacterium
TAATAACAGAGGGGGAGGGGGCGGGGGCAAATGTAGTGGGCGGCACTTTTTTTTAATGAACTACACTTCTTCTACATATCTCTTTTGTTGTATGTTCATACGACGACACGTCGCCGCACTGCTACTTATTTTGCTCGCTTGGGCCCATGAGTCCAACGCGTCAGACATCACACGCGGCTTATCCGTTCCATTACGTGCCGGCATCGATTCGGGTGCTGGAATATCTAAAAATTTTCAACTCTACCGTGGTTCCAAAGCCTTAATCATTGGAATCGACAATTATACGAATGGTTGGCCCAAACTTTCGATGGCGGTTGAAGACGCACATCAAGTCGCGGCAGCGCTTGAAAAACAAGGCTTTGACGTGACCCTCAAACTCAACCCTACGGCAGTCGAACTTCAGTCCGCGTTAGAATCGTTCTTTGTCGTCGAGGATGCGGACCCCGACGTTCGATTGTTCGTCTGGTATGCGGGTCACGGACATACAATGGGAAAAGAAGGATACCTAGTCCCCGCGCCTTAAACGGTGAGGAAACAGCGGACGCTAATCGAGACGGGTTTCTGACCGCAAGCGAACTTGGATTATTCCTAAATGATCGTGTCACCAATCTGACCGATGCTCGACAAACTCCCAGACACGGCAAATTGAGCGACCGCCGCTTTGATCAAGGCGACTTCGTTTTCGCGCTCGCTAACCCAGAGAGGGCTCCGGCACCCAAATCCAACCCAATTCAAATCTTCCCCAAGCTTGTCTTTTGGCGGTCGATAGAGGATAGCGAAGATCCCGCTACTTCAGAAGTGTTTTCGATGTCGGCGACCCGGCGATCAGAATTCGTCAACCATAACACACCGCCAATAAGACCGATCAGTATCATGATGACGCCGTAGACCAACGATAAGCCGAGCGAGCCCACTTCCGGCGCACCAACCAGCGCCATCGCAGAGATCATAATGCTTTCACGGACACCCCAGCCGGCAATCGATATTGGTGCGGAGGCAAGCAACATCACACCCGGCACAAGGATCAAGCAATCAAGGAAAGAAACATTCAATTGCAGGTCCAACGTCAGAATGAAGATCGCCGACACCATCATAATATGCCCAATTAACGAAAGCCCAAAAACTTCCATGGCAGCGGCACCGTTGCGAAACAATTTGGCGAGGCCATTCGACAATCCGACCAATCCCCGTGCGGCGCTCCAGCGCATCAAGCCGCCCGGAATGCGCCCGCATAAAGCAAGAATCAGGACACCACCAACACCCGCCGCGATCACAATGGCGAATGCGAGGCGTGCGGATGTATCGCCGACCCGGTCATATAGCCAAGGCTGGGTCAGCGCCACAATGGCGAGCAAAGCAAACAAGCCTGAAATACGATCAAGCAAGACGCCGTTGACGCCGTCCGCGACCGGCAGACCCGCCTTGACGGCGCGATACATTCGCACTCCATCCCCACCCACGGTGGACGGCAACGCCTGATTGAAGAACAAGCCTTCGAAATAGAAGCGCAATGCCGAGCGATAGGGCAGCGCTCGGCCGAATAGTCCCATCACAACAACCCACCGCCGGGCCGCAAGAACATTCTGTCCAGCTAGTAACCCAATGGCGCAAAAAATGCTGGCGAGTGAAATTTCCGACAAACGGTCACCGACGACCGAGAGATCTTGGTCGCGCAACACCAACCAAATCAGACCAGAGGTTACGGCAATCTTAAACGCGAATGCCAAAAATTTCTTCACTTAGGAGGCCGCCATGACTGATGTGAGCGTGATTATTGCCGGGTCATACTAGTTTGTCCTGAATCTGGCAACAAAATCAGACATTCCATTCGGTATGCGCGCCGCCACTTAAACCACAATATCGAGCAGTTTCTCGGGATTCTGTCGATCGGTCGCGGCATTAGTGGCTTGCACCTGCTTCACCGCGTCATTGATGAGATTCACCGTCGCGCTCTCATTCTGAAGCTGCAGCTTCAGCGCAAGCAACGAGCTGTCAAAACTAGGTGCCACGACATTTACGGAGGCAAGAAAATCCATCGCCATAGCTTATGCCCTTCGAGAGCGCAAATTCACCGCTTCGTACTATCACATTCGGCATAATTTGGCAAAACCGGTGAGACGTGCTCCGGCTTACTTCACATCGGACGCAACTTTCATGCTGACGACTTTATCGGGTACATCAACGCTTCCGGTCCGCGGATGTCCCTGCCTAATATTATCGACATATTCCATGCCGGACGTCACCTGACCCCAAATCGTATACTGGTTATCGAGCCAAGACGCGTCCTCATACACGATAAAGAACTGGCTATTCGCACTGTTCGGACTGCGGGAGCGCGCCATGGAGACGGTGCCCCGAACGTGTTTTACATCACTAAACTCAGCGGCAATGTCAGGTAGATCGGAGCCACCAGAGCCAGTTCCTGTCGGATCACCAGTCTGCGCCATGAAACCTGTGATGACCCGATGGAAAACCACGCCATCGTAAAATCCCGCACGGGTCAATTCTTTGATCCGTGCCACATGGTTCGGCGCTAAGTCCGGCCGCAATTCAATCACGACCCGACCGTCCTTCAGTTCGAGATAGATAGTGTTTTCCAAATCGGCAGCATCCGCCGTTGTCGCTGTCATAATCCCTATTCCTAACACGGCTGCCAATGCCGCAATCGATTTCAACAAACGCATCACTTTCCCTTCCGTATGAATGGCGCTGGCGCGTCTAGCGCAACGCCGCCGCAATATTACCGCCATCGACGGTGAAAATCGCGCCCGTACTTTTCTCGGCCAAAGCCAAATCCACGAAAGCCTGCGCCACATCTTCCGCCGTGACCTCCCGATTCAACAGGTTGCCTCGCATATATGCCGCTTCGCTGACACCACGCGCCTTGGCGCGGCTCTTGACCATGGTGTCGGTCAAAAGGCCGCCTTTGATCCGGTCCGCGTTGACCGCGTTCGAGCGAATACCATCGCCACCGAATTCCACGGCGTATTGGCGCATCAACGCCATCGTCGCCGCCTTCGGCAAGCCATACGGTCCAAAATTCGGTCCTGGATTGACCGCCTGCTTCGATGTGTTGAACAGGAGGACACCGCCCGTCCCTTGCTGGCACATGACCTGCACTGCGCGTTTGGCGACGTTTTGATGGGCAAAGAAATTCAGCTCGAAACTCTCGCGCAGAACCTTGTCGTCGACTTCGTCCATACGCCCCTGCCAGGCAGCACCCGCATTGGAGACCAAGATATCGACTCCGCCAAAGGCTTCAGTCACTCGCCGGAAGGCCGCATCGACGGATTTGGGATCGGTGACATCCGCCGTCACCGCGAGCCCACCAACCTCTGTCGCCGCCGTGGAGACCGCTTTTTCATCTCGGTCCAATAAGGCCACATCGGCGCCTTGCGCCTTGAACGCGGCTGCAACTGCCCGGCCGATCGTTCCACCGGCGCCGGTGACCACGGCCACTTGCCGCGCCAACGGTTTCTCCAAACCTTTGCTCAGTTTCGCTTGTTCCAACGACCAATACTCGATTTCAAATTGACCGTATTTCGAAATGCTATCGAACCGGCCCACGGCCTCTGCATTGGTCATCACGTCGACCGTCGTCTCCGCCAGGTCTGCAGCAACATGGGCGGATTTCGCATCACTCCCAATACCAAACAATCCAACACCCGGGACCAAAACGACACGCGGTGAATCATCGAGCCGGATCTTCTTGACCGGTGACTTCGCGTTGTTGGTCTTGAAATACGCGCGATAACGCGCGCGAAACTCCGCCATTGCCGCCGCCGCACCTTTGGCGAATCCGGCTGGATCTGCGGCGTTCGGCGCGGGTACGATCAGCGGCACCGGCTTTATTCGGATCGAGTGATCCGGTGTTACGTTCCCGTCCTGACTGAACCGCGCCAACTCACGTGCGGAGACATATTTCTTGATCTTCGCATCAGCGCGAAACGTCATCACGAAACGTTTCTCAAGGTCGCCGCTTTCATCGTGCAAAGCGCATAATCCACGCAAGATGGGTGCGATTTCCGACGGTCTCATTAATTTCTTCGGAAGGCGGATTTGAGCGAGCGGCTTCCTCTTCGATTTGGCGATTTCCTTCTCCGCCATACTCACTAGACGGATCATGCGCGTATAGGCTTCCTTCGCGCTCGCGCCGAAACTAAAGACACCGTGTTTCAACAAGATAAGACCTTCGCAATCCGGGTGTTGCGCTTGCACTTCCTGCGCCTTCTTGGCGAGGGCAAAGCCCGGCATGATATAAGGGACGAGCGCTGCCCGGTCGCCGTAAAGGTCGCGACAAATTTCGTCGCCGTTGGGCTGGTCGGTAAGCGCCAAAACTGCGTTCGAATGAGTATGATCAATAAATTTATGCGGGAGAAATGCGTGCAACAATGTTTCGACCGAAGGATTGGGTGAGGTTGAATCGAGAAGATTTCCGCGCTGCACGTTCACCATGTCTTCATCACTCAAGGTATCTAGCGAGACGAGCTCCTGCAGCGGGGCAAGCCGGACCGCGGGCAGTCCTGGCGGTTCAATATCGCCCATATCCCAACCACTGCCTTTGACACATAGGACATCAAGCGCACGACCGGTAATGTCGTTCATTTGCGTCTTTACCGAAGTATTACCGCCGCCATGAATGACCAAGCGCGGGTCACCACCCAGTAACCGTGTCGTATAGACCCGAAGTGCCACGTCCTCCTTGACGCCCTGTTTCGCATAGCGCCGGATATACGTCGATGCGTCGGCGTCGGACCACAAACTTTTCATCCCGACCGTCCCGTGAATTGCCGTCGCTGATTGATAGAATCACAGACCGAGAATTGCCAACGCTTTATGTTCTCATTCTGATCAGCACTGAATTCAGGCGGCCGAGGTTCTCGTGGAAAAATCGCCAAATTTCGCAAGCATTCCGCTAATCGCAGACGATAGATCGTCACGGACACGCTCTGCTTCCTTCGACACACGGGCGGCTTCGTTCGCCGCCGCGCCCGCGAGTGCCGAACGTTCTTTGGAAACCGTATTCGCGCCTTCCGAGTTGGCGATCATCTCTTTAACCCCTCGCGTGGGCACGATCAATCAATTCAAAAGTTCATCATCTAAAGAAATCTTT
>CAXAGK010000310.1:0-5111 GCA_963968305.1 uncultured Rickettsiales bacterium
GGTTATTACCGGTGTACATAACACCAAGGTCGGCGAGGTGCCGGGCTCGACGGCGATGTCGCTGCATGCGGAAGCGGCACGGGGTGCCGTGGCCGATGCGGGATTGAAGCTCGCCGATATCGACGGGGTGCTTTGCGCCTATGTCATCACCGAAACATATCCGATGTTAAGTTCGGCCTTCTGCGAGTATGTGGGCATTCAGCCGAACTTTAACGCAGGTGTGAATGCGGGCGGTGCGACCGGCGCCATCATGGCCATGCAGGCAGCGGCGATGGTTGAGGCGGGTGTGTGCAAACATGTCCTCTGTGTCGCGGGGGACAACCGGGTGACCGGCATGTCCCGCGACCGTGTGGTGGCAGCGCTCGCGGAATTCGGGCATCCGCAATTCGAAGTCCCTTACGGCATCAGTATTCCGACCGCCTATGCGATGGTGGCGCGACGTTACATGCATGAGACAGGGGCGACGTTGGAACATTTGGCGGCACTTTCCGTCACTCACCGCAAGCATGCGGCGATGCATCCGGACGCGCATATGACCAAGCCGATCACCATGGAGGATTGCGCCGACGCCAAGATTATCAGCGACCCGTTGCGGCTATTGGATTGTTGCCTAATTTCGGACGGTGCCGCCGCCTATGTGATCAGTGCGCCGGACGCGGCGGCAGAGACGAAGACCCACCCGGTTGAGATATTAGGCGCGGGGCAAGGCCATACCCATGAGCATATCGTTGCCGCACCGTCGCTCACGGATTTCGGCTGCAAGCAGGCTTCGCAGCGGGCCTTTAAGGAAGCAGGCGTCAGCCACGGCGATATCGATGTGGCGGAGATTTACGATAGTTTCACCATCACCTTGCTGGTCGAGCTTGAGTCCATCGGCTTCTTCGCGAAAGGGGAGGTCGGACCTGCCGCGTTGGCCGGTGAACTCACCCATGGTGGCTCTCTGCCCTGCAACACCCATGGTGGGTTGCTGTCATTTGGGCATTCGGGTGCGGCCGGTGGCATGTTCCATGTGGTCGAGGCAGTTCGCCAATTGCGCCATGATGCCGATAAAAGACAGGTACCCGACGCCGAACTTTGTTTCGTGCATGGCGATGGAGGGGTTCTCTCAGCCCATTGCTCGCTGATTTTGGGGAGGGGATGACATGAGTGAATTACCCGGTAAACCGGCCCCGAAACCGAATGGCGACACGCAGCCCTTTTGGGATGCCTGCAATGATGAGCGACTGATCTACCAAAAGTGCACATCGTGCGGTCACGCTCAGTTCTACCCGCGTTCCGCCTGCGTGAAATGCGAGAGCACTGCGCTGGATTGGAATGATGCCGATCCCACCGGGACGGTCTACACGTTCACCATCGTCCAGCGCGCTCCGTCGTCGGCCTTTCGCGGTGACGTGCCTTACGTACTAGCGTTAATCGATTTGTCGGATGGGTTTCGTATGATGATGAATGTAGTTGATTGCGATCCGCAAGACGTCGCCATTGGAAAATCCGTCCGCATCGTCTTCGAACAGCGTGAAGGCCAGAGGGTGCCTCAAGCGACCTTGGCGCTGTGAACCGAATTATTTACCGGAATACCGCCTTCGGCCTTTGCAGATGGCGGCGTATCTTTTAAAAATCGTTCCGGCTTTGGGGAGCGGCTAGAAGCAATCGGGGGTAGCTGTTGGCACACGGTGAATTGAGCGCGATGACGGCGCACCAAACCTTTCGGTCACATTTAGGCATGCGCCATGCTCGATAGTCTTCTTACTCCCGAACTGGTCGCGCTGGTCCAGATTATCGTCATCGACATTGTCATGTCGGGTGACAACGCAATCATCATCGGCCTTGCCGCTGCGGGTTTGCCGCCGGAGCTTCGCAAGAAAGCGATTATCTACGGTATTGTGGGCGCGACCGTCCTGCGGATCATCTTCGCTTCGGTCGTCGTGCAATTGCTCAGCATCATCGGCATCATGCTGGCGGGTGGTTTGCTATTGCTGTGGGTCTGCTGGCGCATGTGGCAGGAGCTACGAGCGGCTCAAAGCGTCGAGGAGATTACGGCGGAAGCGGAAGCCAACGCCAAGAACAAGCCGCCGAAGACGTTGCGGGCCGCGATGATCAACATCATTGTTGCCGATGTCTCCATGTCACTCGACAATGTCCTCGCGGTCGCTGGTGCGGCACGGGATCACCTGGAAATGCTGATCTTTGGGCTGGTCCTCTCCATCGCTTTGATGGGGGCCACGGCGAATTACATCGCCAAGTTGTTAGAGCGCTACACCTGGATAGGTTATCTTGGTCTGGCGGTCATCGCTTACGTCGCCATCGATATGATCTGGCGCGGAAGTCAGGAAATTCACACCTACCTGCTAGCGATGCTGATCTAAGGCCGCGTCAAGGTTTGCGGAACGCGGCTCGGATATAGCCGATCCGGTCCTCGTTTTGATTTCTCTGAGAGTTTTTCCGTTTTGCACCGGCGGTCGCACCGAAAGTCTAATTGTATTCCAACATTGGGGCGCGGGCCCTCGGGACGGGGGCTGTATTCTGACGCGCCTGCCAGGCCTTCATTTCTGGAGTTGAATCCCGCCAGATCACGGTCTCGAATCCCGCGCCTTCGATGGCTTTGCGCAGAGTTTCAGGCGCGCAGAGGAAGCTTTGTTTGGGCACGCTCGCCCATGGTGTGGGGGTATGGATAGGCCCTTCCGTCGGACCGGCGACGATATCTTGGAAAACGAAGACGCAGCCCGGTTTCAAGATGCGAAAGACTTCGCGTTAGAAACGTTCCTTATCCGCGATGCCCATCTGCATTTGGATGGTGACGGCATGATCAAAACAATTGTCGTCGAACGGTGTCTCCAGGGCACTTCCGCTTTGAAATGCAGCGCGGTCGGTCATACCCAACAATTCCGAAAGCCGATTGGCGGCGTTGACGAAACTCTTGATCCATTTTCTGGAAGCGGTGTCCGGGCGCAAAGATCACCACCACAGGTTCCTCATAGAGTAGGACTGAATCAAACCTTTAATGTTCAGAAGTTGGCAGGCCGAGCAGCGCACAATCCAGTTTCCCGGAAAGCATCTCGTCGACCACGTTCATCGGCGTCAGATCATGAAGGGTCAGTTCGACACCTGGATGGAGGGTTTGAAACCGAGAAGGGAAAGGAATCGTCCCACATGGACCGATAGTACACATGATCCCGACATTCAACGGGGTGCTTTCGGGGCCGAGAGCTTTGCGGGCTGCCGCTAAGGCCTCCTGGCTGGACGCATCAACCCGACCTAAGAACTCCCGCATCGTCTTTCCAAGTTCTGTCAGATGGGTGTGACCACGCTCGCGCCGAAAGAGCGCGCCGCCAAACTCGGCTTCCAGTTTTTGAATGGGACGTCTCAGGACTGGCTGCGAGACACTGCACCGTTCCGCAGCTCGGGTGAAATTAAGCGTCTCCGCGACGGTCAAAAAATAATAAATTCGGTGAAATTCCATGTTGATTGCACTTCGCAATAATCAAAATGCAATTGAATTGATAAGATATCGGTATTTTAAATTATAGCAATGCGAGCTCAATTTCCCGGTAAGTGATTACATCAACGGGAGTGTGAGAAATGAAGAAATACATATTGGCGGTTTGCGGGTCGCTGGTGATGTTCGTCCTGCTGCCGGCGCAATTGAGTGGCGGAGAATTACCGGTAATTGTCGGTAAAGACTGAGCCATCAGCCTGCCAACAGCAGATTTCCGCCGGGATTTGAGCCATTTGGGTTCTTGGACGGTGCTCGACAAGGACTCACCAGCGCATGGGATGCACGATGTCTACGCACCTAAGACAACGGTCCAAGCGTTTAGGGCGACGGGAACGTTTCCCGACGGCGCTGTGCTGGTGAAGGAAATCCGTACATTCGAGACGGCGACATTAACCACCGGCAATTTCGCTTATGCGGGAAAGCAAGCGGTTTGCTACGTCATGGTCAAGGATTCGACTGGTCGGTTTGAAGGCAAAAACTCTCTTTGGGCCGAAGGTTGGGGTTGGGCGATGTTCAAAGCTGATAATCCGCAGAAACAAGTAGCTGAATTCTTCGAGGTGTCCTGCATGGGATGCCACACGCCCGTCGCCAAGACCGATTGGGTGTTCCAGAGCGGTACCCCACCCTGAAATAGTAGTCCCTGGTACCCACGACCGGCCCGGCGTTTCCACTCACGTCGGGCCGGAATTTGCTATTTTTCCTCGGCTGAGCTCTGCATTGAGCTGTCCTCCGAATTATTGTGAAAATCGTAGTGATATGCCCTAACTGCCAAAGGAACATTCAATTTTCCGAATGTGGTGATGGACAAGATGATACTAGTAAGAACCCTCATCGTTGCAGTCTTAATGCTGCAGATTTTCGTTCAAGCCGGTGAAACCAAAGCTGCCGACGGATACGACATTATCGAGAAGGGCGGAGATGTCGTCAGGGTACTGAACGATGGCACTCTAAAGGGACGGGTCGCGTGGGCATTCGACACGCCGACCGAAGGCTCCGCTCCAATGGGCTTGTTACTGCAACATTTGCGCGCGGCAAACGATATTGTCTGGGCGAGTTATAAACCGACCCATCCTGAAGTTATCAGCGTCTTGAATGAACATCCGCGCGCACGGGGGATATACGACCGCAACTACTGCGGTAAGGCCTGTCTGAACGCATTTGGACGCAATGATCGCATCACGCCGATCGGGCTTGGTATCTACAAGAAGAAGAGCAAGCGGAAATGGTTTGTCATGCACCATAAGTTTGCAGTGCTGAATCTTGGGGTCGACGGTGGAGCCGGCGAGCAAGGTGTGCTGACGGGCAGTTTCAATTGGAATGAAAGCGCCGCGAACCGGAACTACGAGAATTTGGTTTATATTCAGAGCCGGAAGATTGCCGAATCATATGCGCAGGAGTTTAAGCGGATTGAGAGTGAGGAAACGGATTCCTCCGGCATTGTGTCGGATGGAGACGTTTCCGTCGCATTCAACCGGGCGGGTGTTGGCCTAATACAAGATCGGATCAAGGCGGCCAAGCAAACGGTTCTGGTGGCAGTTTGGAGTATCAGCGTTTCTTCCACCAAGAATCCCAATCCGCTTTACGACGCTTTGCTGGCGGCGGTCGAACGCGGTGTAGA
>CAXAGK010000311.1:0-5109 GCA_963968305.1 uncultured Rickettsiales bacterium
ATCAAGAGTATCTCCGCATCACCATCGGACGGCGCGCGGAACTAGAGGAAGTTGCGGAGACGATCCAAAGCTTCCTCGAGAGCAATCAGCCGTAATCTAATCCACTTCCGCTTCAATCAAAGCATCGAGCCCGCGCCGAAAAAGCTGCGCACCCGCGTCTAATGTCAGATTGAGGTTTGGCGTCCGCATTTCCTCCATGCCCTTTTGCACGGCTTCCAGGATCTCCTTGTCCTCAGCGAAGGCGGCATAAGCGCCGTCATTCATACGCGTCGATATCTCCGCGTCCTGCCCATCCGTGTTGCGGTGCTGGAACCAGAAATAGCGGGTTCGCGCATCATCGACCGGCGTCATGAAATTGTACGAGATATTGATGAAGGTGTTCTCATCGGGCGAGAATTCGGGCCCACCCTGTCCTTCTGGTGTGAAGATCGTCTTGTTAACTCCGATGGCCGGGAAGTTCATTTCGTAATGCTGGAGGCGATCACACGGCCCCCTGAAATTCACGAGATCGGCGTAATAAGGGCCCGGCGCTTCGCCGCTAATCCAGCGCGAGACAGTCACGCCGGTATCGTGCTTTTCGACAGAGAGAGGAACATTATCCGTGCCCCCACCTGCGAAGGACGTGCGATGCACCCAGGCGACATGGCTCGGGTCGAGTAAATTGTCCGCCATCCACAGATAGTGACAATCGAGCGGCATCACACCGCCGTCGGTCAATCCCCAGTCCGGGCTGTTGAAATTCTCGATCGGGAATATCTCCGCTGGGTCGGCCAGCGACGGGTCGCCCATCCAAATCCACACCAAGCGATAGCGCTCGACCAGCGGGTAGGACCGCACCGCCGCACGCTTCGGGATTTGCCCCGGCTGCGTCGGCGAGGCCACGCAAATACCGGTCCCATTAAACGTCAGACCGTGATACCCGCATTCGACGCAATCGCCGGTTAGACGGCCCATGGAAAGCGGCAATTTGCGATGCGGACAGGCATCTTCGAGGGCCACGGGTGAGCCATTGCCCCGGCGATACATCACGATGTCGTCGCCCAAGATTGTCGTGGTCGTCAGCTCCCGGCTAATCTCCCGGCCCCATGCCGCCACATACCAGGCGTTCCGCAAGAACATGGTGGCCTCAATCCTTATAATAGCCGACGACATCACCGTCGGTCGTGACACCAAGCCCGTTCAGGCAGCGATTGACATAATTAAAATAGCCGATGATCTGATTAGCCTCGAGAATTTGCCCGTCGTCGAGCCCGGCCGCACGCAGATCGGCGATGTCCTCCTCGACCATGTCGCCGGGCATCAGGGTCAATTTCTCCGCATAGCGCATCAACGCCAACTCACGCCCGTCCAGTGCATCTTCGGGAGAACGTGATTTCATCGCCGTCTCGATCGCGTCGACCTTTGCGTCGTCGCCGATCAGATGTCGCGCATTCTTCCAATGATTGGCATAGGAATACGGACAATCATTGAGATGCGAGACATAGGAAGACACGGTCTCCTGCAACCAGGTCGGCAGCGTGTTGGCGTCATCATGCAACGCCGACCGATAGAGCACCACATGCCCTCGCATGGTATTAGGCCGCAACGAATGCACCCGCATGACATTGTCCACAGTCCCATGCGGCGTGCGCGCCAAGGCCAGCACGTCCAGCAATTCGGGCGACGCATCATCGTCGGATATCATCTCGATCCAGGCTGCCATACTGTTCTCCACTGGCGTAAATTACCCGGCGCTGTTCTCCGCTCTCAGACTGCCCAAGATCGATACCGCCAGGTATATTGCCGAAGCACTGTGCATTATTGAGTACAAGCCCGTCAAAATTGACCGGCCCTTGATTATAAGAGGACACACATGGAACTCGGATCGTTTTTGGTAAACCTGACCGTGAAAGACCTTGCCGCCTCAACGGCATTATACGAGAAGCTCGGATTCACGCCCGTCGGTGGGGACGCGAAGCAAAATTGGCTGATCCTAAAGAATGGCGATCATGTCATTGGCTTGTTCCACGGGATGTTCGAGGGGAACATCCTGACCTTCAATCCAGGTTGGGACCAAGATGGCAATCTGCTGGATCCTTATACGGATGTGCGTGAATTACAGCAGGAGTTGAAGGACACCGGGATTTCCCTCGATGACGAAGTTGACAATGAGACAACCGGACCGGGCAGTATCATGCTGCATGACCCGGACGGGAACCAAATCCTGATCGATCAACACAGATAAGCGACAAGAGTTTATATCTTTTACACTTACCCCCGCACCTCACGCAACGCCGCCCACACCCGCTGCGGGGTCGCTGGCATATCCAGTGCCTTCACGCCCGCCGGACGGAGCGCGTCGACGATGGCGTTCATCAGGGCTGGCATGGCGCCGACGCAGCCGGCTTCGCCCGCGCCCTTGACGCCAATGGGGTTGGTCGCCGTGATCGCGTTCTCGTTCACGGCGGATTCGAAATTCGGTACCGTGTCGGCACGCGGCATGACGTAGTCCATGAAGGAGCCGGTGATGAGCTGGCCCGTCTCGCGGTCCCAGCGCACGTCTTCGAACAGGATTTGCCCGACCCCTTGCACGATGCCGCCATGCAGTTGGCCGTCGAGCAGTAGGGGATTCAGGACGGTGCCGACGTCGTCGACTGCGACGTAGCGGGTGATCTCCAGCTCGCCGGTCTCGGGATCGATTTCGACCTCGACCACGTGGCAGCCATTCGGGTATGTCGGCGCGGGCGGGCGCCATGACGCCCATTCACTCAGCCCCACTTCCATGCCGGGCGGCGCCATCATGAAGTTCTGCAACAGTTTGGCGCAGTCGGTTAGGCTGACGGATTTATCCGTCCCAGCCACGGTGAAGACGCCGTCGGTGAATTCGATATCGCCCTCCCCCGCTTCCAGATGATGGGCTGCCGCCTTGCGGCCCTTCTCAATCACTTTCTCCGCCGCCAGCATCAGTGCGGCACCGCCGACGCCGGACGAGCGCGAGCCGAACGTGCCGGTCCCCGCCATGCCGTGATCGGTATCGCCCTGCTGGTAGTAGATTTCCTCGAACTCGAGCCCGAGCTTGTCCGAGAGCATTTGGCGGAACACCGTCTCATGCCCTTGGCCGTGGTTGTGAGTTCCCATGACCAAGGTCACGGTTCCGGACGGATCGAAGCGTACTTCTGCCCACTCCGGAAAGCCGCCCGCCGATTGTTCGATCACGCTGGCGATGCCGATACCGCGCAATTTTCCTACCGCCGTCGACGTCTCTCGCCGGGCTGCGAAATCGCCGTAGTTGGCCATATCCAATGCGGCATCCATGTTCTTTTCGAACTGGCCGGAATCGTAATTGAAGGTAAGCGCAGTCTGGTACGGTAGGGCCGATTCCGGAATGTAGTTGCGGCGGCGCAATTCCGCCGGGTCAATGCCAAGCTCCGCCGCCGCCGTATCGATGGCGCGCTCCAACACATAGGCCGCTTCCGGCCGCCCCGCCCCCCGATAAGGACCGATGGAGGGCGTATTGCTGAAAACACCCATCACTTTCGTATAGATCGCGGGCGTCGTGTAGGTGCCTGCCAAAGTGCCGAGATTGCCGACACTCGGGTGCACGCCGAGCATCGAGAGATAAGCGCCGAGATTCGCCGTCGTCAGAACCCGGAAGGCGAGGAACTTACCGTCTGCGTCCAGCGCCAGCTCCACCTTCGAGATATTATCCCGGGCTTGCTCGTCGGTCAGGAAATGCTCGGAGCGATCGCCGGTCCATTTCACCGGCCGGTCCAAATCGCGCGCCGCATGCAAACACAATGCATTCTCCGCATACGGGCCCGAGCGCATCCCGAACGCACCGCCCATATCATTGCTGACCACGCGCAGTTTATTCTGCGGAACTTTCAACATCGGCTCCGCCATGGCCTGGCGCACGAGGTGCGGGCCTTGGGTCCCGGTATAGAGGGTGAAGCGGTCCTTATATTTATCGTACTCGCCGGTGCAGGCGCGTGGCTCCATCGGGGCCACGGCGACCCGCGTTATTTCCAACTCCAGCGTCGTGACGTGCGGTGCCTCGGCGATGGCCGCTTCGACCGCCGCCTTGTCGCCTTCCTCGTGAACGAAACAGACATTGTCCGATGCTTCTTCCCAGACCGACGGCGCGCTTGCGCTCAACACGTCTGCTGTCGCGGTGACCGAGGGCAGCTCCTCATACTCAACCACCACCAATTCCGCGGCGTCGCGCGCCTGATCGTGGCTCTCCGCCACCACGAAGGCCACGTAATCGCCGACATACTGAACGAGCTTTTGGCGCAGCGGCACGTTCGGCGGGATAAACATCTCTGACCCATCGGCGCGTTTCCGGATGGCCATGGGCGGCACCTTGCCATAGCCCGCCGCCTCAATATCGGCACCAGTAAAGATCGCAAGCACACCGTTCGCCGCGAGCGCCGACGTCGTATCGATGGAGATCATCCGGGCCTTCGCATGCGGCGAGCGGACCACATAGCCATAGGCCTGTCCCGGGCGGTTCAGGTCGTCCGAATATAGACCGCCGCCCCTCAGCAGACGCGGGTCCTCCCAACGCGGGATACCTTGCCCGATACCGAATTTCGTCATGCTTACCCCCGGATTCGACGCTACGGTGTAAAGATGATCAGAATTAGCCCAAATCACTGGGTCGGCAAAGCCCGTCGGAGTCCACCATCGCAAAGGCCGAAACGTTGGACCTGATCCCTGATCTGTCGTTGACGGCGAACCTGGCGCTCTTCGCGGCGCTGGTGGCAACCATCTGGTTTGACGGGACACTGCTCTCACATTTGGCGAATCAGTCCGGGCGCGGCATTAGTTTCATTAGCACTACCCTCTTGGCGACAACGACGTAACTACCGAGACGCAGCACCAGCACCACCATCGCCGCCGTCCACGTAAGCGCCTATGCGATAGCGATCAAAAATATTTTCGGCAGCAACCTGATCATCTTGTTGGTGTTGTTCAAAGCGGATATAATTTACCGTAACAGCTTGAATCCCAACCAGGTCGACAAAACTGTGAAACTGGCCCTACTCTAATAAGGCATCCTGGTCACCGCGATCTACGTGATCGATCTTTTGGCAAATTAGAAAACGCGTGTCTTCGGCATCGGGCTCG
>CAXAGK010000312.1:0-5096 GCA_963968305.1 uncultured Rickettsiales bacterium
AGTCTTCGTTCAACGGGATACCGTAGTTGATGGCACCCTTGATGAAATCGTCCGCCACGGGTTTCGCGTCACCGTGAAAGGCGACAAACCATTCTAGTCGAGCTTATGAGCCTTGCGGGATGCGATGGCTCGCATATCTGATAGAGGGATATGGAACTCCTCGTTATTGTAAAACGCGACTGCGAAACCTGCCAAAGTGTTACTCCGGTCCTCTCTTTACTAAAGCAGGCCGCACCGACGGTTATTTTCTCGCAAGACGACCCCTCCTTCCCGGAAGCGACCGGAGGAGCACGCGATGATCGGACGCTCGAGGAATCGTGGCGCCGCGAAATTGAAATTGTACCGACTGTTATTCGTCTCGAAGACGGAATCGAAATTGAACGTATCGCGGGATGGGACCGAGAAGCTTGGCAGCGAGTTACCGGCCAGTCAGGTCTCGGCCCGGATTTGCCCGCCTTCAAGCCCGGGTGCGGCTCGCGTTCGGTTGAGCCGGGTATGCCGGAACGCCTCGCATTACAATTCGGCGGAACTCATCTGGCATCGCGCGCGATAGAAGTTGACGAGATGGAAGACCCGATGGAGGTCGCCTATGAACGCGGCTGGTCGGACGGCCTTCCCGTTGTTCCACCAACGGATTTACGCATCGCGCGAATGTTGGCCGGCACGGATAGAAAATCCGACGAAATTATCGGATTAATCCCACCAAACTTATCCGAATGCACAATCGAGAAAGTCGCCATTAGCGCCGTGATGGCGGGCTGCCGTCCCGAATATATGCCAGTGGTCCTGGCCGTCATTGAAGCGGCGCTACGACCGGAGTTCTCCATGCATGGCCTGCTGGCTACACTGGGTTTTGCCGGCCCTGTCGTCATCGTCAATGGCCCGGTGACGAAACGCATCGGCATGAACTCTAAGGGCAACGCGCTCGGCCAAGGCAATCGGGCGAACGCTTCCATCGGCCGCGCATTGCAGCTCTTGGTACGCAATGTGGGCGGCGGCATTCCGCAAGAAGTCGACCGCTCGATCCTTGGGAATCCAGGAAAATACACTTTTTGTTTCGCGGAAGATGAAGACGATCCGGACTGGGTCCCACTCAACGTAGCACGCGGAGCGCGCGCCGGTGCGTCAACAGTTACGCTTTTCCATGGAGACGGAGTGCAGGGCTGTGTTGCCTGGCACTCCCGAACACCGGAGGAAGTTTCGCGGTCCTTGGCGATGAGTTTGCTGGCGGTTTGTCATCCCAAAAGCTGCCAATGGTCCCATGCCGTGCTGGTGCTTTGCCCGGATCATTATGAGATTTACCGTCAAAACGGCTGGGGTCGCCCAGAGATCGAGGCTGCACTATGGGAAGCACTCAAACGGCCCGGTCGCGACCTAATCCAAGGGGCCCAAGGTGTGCTGGAAGGGATCGACCCTTCACGCGTGGACGAGTCAGTCGATAAATTTAACGAAGGCGGGCTTCTCGTCGTGCGCGCCGGCGGCAAAGGTGCCGGCCAATCCGGCATCATAGGTGGCTGGCCTGCCCAGCGAAACAAAGACGAAATTAAGATCGTATCGGAAGAGGTAAAATTATGAGAAATCAGCGTTTTGTCATGCGAGACCCGACCGCGGAGCTTACCGACGTGTTGCGCGAACGGCTCTCCCCTAGCAAACAATTGTCAGATGCCGTCATCGGCTTGTTGTCGATATCCAAGGAACGCAGCGATGAATTTCTAGATTCAGTAGAACGCAACTTGGTCGCGGAAGGACACAATGTCGTCCGCTTTCGCAAGCCAACTTACACAAGACCGGCACCAGAGCCACTTGTTCAAGATATTACCGAACAATGTGACGTCGTCGTCGTCGGCTTAGCCGATTGAGGATCGTGTACGTCGTGCAGTTTGCATGACTTGGCGACCTTGGATAAACGCGGTGTTCCCGGATGCGGAGTGGCGTCAGAAGAATTCAAGCCCGGCGCGGTTGCCCAATCAAAAGCACTAGGCTTTGCGCCAGCGGTGATTTGGGTCCCTCATCCAATTCAAAATCGCACCTCGGAAGAACTCGCTCTCGTCGCCCGGGTAGCAATGCCGGAAATCTTGGGCGCCATCCAGACGTAAGTTTCCATTGCACCTAACGGGTGCTATGGAGACTTACATATTAGATAGAAGGCAGTTGAGTTAGACGACCCAACGTCCCACGGCGCGCAGCATTGCGCATAGCCGGGCACGGGTAACTCGACGCGAAATCAACATGTAATGATCGACCAACTCCGTGAGTTCTGGATCATTCAAATCCGGTCCATCGGGATCTACAACATCCGCTTCTAGACCTTCGAAGAAATACTCGACGGGGACATTCAAGATGCCGCAAAGGTCGTGAAGCCGGCTCGCGGAAATTCTGTTCATTCCGCGCTCGTACTTTTGAACCTGCTGGAATGTAACTTCCAACTGATCCGCGACGGCTGTTTGGCTCTGGCCCAACTCCTGGCGGCGTAGCCGGAGGCGTTGGCCGACATGATTATCTACATGTTCAGCAGTAGACTGCAGGGATTTCTGAAAATCCGGGGAATCATATTTGTCTTCAACGGCTGTGGCAGGTGACACTGTTTTTCATCTCATATGTGATACAACACCGCTTTTATATATCATTTTTGATGCTTGTGGACCTTTTTTGTACAACTTTTAGATATAATCTGACATAACCTAAAGTAATAATTGCATTAGGTCGCAGGATGCGTATCAACAATGAATGGAAAAGCCGCGCAGACACTGGCCTTCAGGCTGCGAGAGGTTGCAGACCTTTATGCATCACGCGAATCAGCGGCTAAAGCGGCAAATGTCAGTTATCTGCAATTTTATCGTTACCTAAACGACACTACTAAAATACCGTTGATTGTAGCTATACGACTCTCGGAGCCCTTTTCAATTTCCATGGACTGGGTCGCCACAGGTGAGGGCAACATGATTGGCAAGCAAAATGACCAGTCGCGCCCCTACGTGGGTGGTTTAGAAAGTAAAGTATTAGATCACGTCGAGACGTGCCTTGCCCAAAATGGTTTGTCGATTTCAGAAAGTAAGCGCATCGAATTGGTGCGCACCATTGTCGGTATGACGTCGGACACCCAAATTGACGATCCGAATGAGGTCGATTTAGACCATTATAGCGACGTTATCCGACTCGTCGCGAACGGCTAAGCTGTCTCGCCCCGTCGAACACAAGATTTTTCAGTTAACCCACGCATTCGAGCCATCTCCGCGAAAAGGTTTTACCGTGGGGCTTTATTTGTTTTCGCTCTGGTGATGACGAATGTCGAAAGATATCTATTTTAAGTAATTCACAAATGAAGTCGGCCAAGCGAAGACCGTTTGGTTCAATGCTGGAGGAATTTAATGCGCGGCACAATTATGGACTACCCGCTCACCCTGCCTACGATCCTGGAGCATGCAGGTCGCTTGCATGGCGCGCAGGAGATTGTCTCGCGCAGGCCCGATAAGTCCCTTCACTGCTATACCTACAAAGAATTCTACCACCGCGCGAAGCAATTATCGGAAGCCCTATTGAAGGCCGGCCTACAACCCGGAGACCGTGTCGGCACGCTTTGCTGGAACCATTTCGCGCATCTCGAGGCATATTTTGGCGTACCATGTGCCGGCGGTGTCCTGCACACATTGAACTTACGCCTACATCCGGATGAACTGGCTTATATAGCGGGGCACGCAGGCGACCGTTTCTTAATCGTGGATGACGACCTGCTTCACATATTGGACGGATTTAAGGACAAAGTGAATTTCGAGCGTATTTTTGTCGTGCGTTATAATGGTGACGTCGTGCCAGCGGGGATGGAGGATTATGAAGACCTCTTGGCCACTGCCACCGGTGACTTCGAATACCCGGAAATCGACGAATATGCAGCCTGTGGCATGTGCTATACGTCGGGTACCACAGGCAAACCCAAAGGCGTCGCTTATAGTCACCGGGGGGTGGTTCTCCATACATTGGCCGTGGCCGCACCTGATGCCTTCGGTCTCTCCATGCGCGACTGTATTTTGCCGATTGTCCCGATGTTCCATGCCAACGCTTGGGGGATGCCGACAACCGCCGTCATGGCCGGAACCAAAGTTGTCTTCACAGGCCCACACACGGATCATGAAAGCGTGCTTGAATTACTTGAAGGCGAACAAGTCACGATGACTAGCGGCGTCCCGACCGTGTGGCTGCCGGTCGTTGATTCGTTGAAGCGTGAACCTAGCCGCTGGAAACTGAACCCGAAACTCAAATTCATAATCGGCGGTTCCGCCGCGCCGGAGGCAATGATCCGCGACCTCAACGCGCTTGGACATCAAGTCATCCACGCCTGGGGTATGACGGAAATGACACCGGTCGGCACGACAGGCATTCCAAAACCGTCATTCGACAACATGACCGAGGACGAACAATTCGCCACATTGGCGAAACAAGGAATCCCCTTACCTTTTGTCGATATCCGTGTTATCGGCGATGACGGCCCCGCCCCTTGGGATGGCGAGACCATGGGGGAATTACAGGTCCGAGGTCCATGGATCGCGGACGCCTATTACAATCCCGAAGAACCAATATATAGCTGGACGGATGACGGCTGGTTTCGAACCGGAGATGTCGTGACTGTCGATTCCGAAGGCTATGTCAAAATCACCGACCGGACCAAAGACCTCATCAAGTCCGGGGGCGAGTGGATTAGTTCGGTCGACGTCGAAAATGCGCTGATGGGACATCCACAAATCAAGGAAGCCGCCGTCATCGCGATGCCGCACGAACGCTGGGTCGAACGACCCCTTGCATGCGTTGTCGCTGAAGATGGGGCCAATCTAACGACGGACGATATCCGCGATTTTCTGTCGACTAAATTCGCCAAGTGGTGGTTACCGGATGCAGTGGAATTTATCGATGAAATCCCGCGAACATCAACAGGGAAATTCCAAAAAAGAGAGCTGCGGGAACGCTTCAAGAATTATCGTGTCGTCTAACTCACCACCCAAGACGCGATGGCATGCGGTTGACCCACGTCCGTATAATCCCCAAGGAGATGACGTGAAATCCGCAGATACAAAACGAGATGTACCATATCAGAGGGCCTTCAA
>CAXAGK010000313.1:0-5094 GCA_963968305.1 uncultured Rickettsiales bacterium
ATGAGAGAGCCGTGGCGAAGAGCCAAACAAGTCGTGTGCCATACCTGGAATCTTTTGCTCGAACCCGACACCCAGCTCTTTCATTACAGCCGCTTCGATATTTGGGTTCTTGCCCGCCTCCAACATACCGGAGACAGAAATCGACATCTCGCGGAAGGTCGCGGCGCGGGCAATCATGCGACCAATACCGATGGCTTCCCGCTCGCTCGGGTCCTGCCCCGCTTCACCGACAACTTCCTTCACCAGTGGGAAACTGCTGAGGTAGCGTTCCGGCCCACTCCGCTCGAAGGCCAACTCAGTCGTTACCTGTTTCCAACCGTCACCTTCGTTTCCAACCCGCATGGTATCCGGAATGAAAGCATCCTCAAAAAACACCTGATTGAAATCGTGATCGCCGGTCATGTTATGGATCGGCCGCACATCAATGCCGTCGGTATTCTTCATATCAATGAGGAATTGCGTGAGACCGTTATGCCGGTCTTCGTCCGAGGAAGAGGTCCGGAACAGGGCAACGAGGTAGTTCGCCATATGTGCGCCCGACGTCCAGATCTTGCTGCCGTTGATGAGATAGCCGCCGTCGATCTTTGTCGCTTTGGTGCGTACCGACGCCAGATCGGAGCCGGAGTTCGGTTCACTCATGCCGATCCCGAAGGCGGTCTCGCCTCGCGTAATGCCAGGCAGGATGGTCTTGCGTTGCTCTTCCGTGCCAAAGCGTAGGATCAACGGTCCCGACTGCCGGTCGGCGATCCAATGGAAGCCGACAGGTGCGCCTGCCGCCAACAATTCCTCGAGGAGGACATAGCGCTCAAGAAAGCTGCGCTCGCTGCCGCCGTATTCCTTCGGCCAAGTCATGCCGATCCAGCCGCGTTCGCCGAGCTTGCGGCTAAACTCCGAATTCCACGCGGTCCAGTTGCGCGCGCGTAGATCCACGGAGACCGTCGCCATGGCCTCGGCCAGAAAATCGCGAACTTCCAAGCGGAGCTCTTCCGCTTCGGGCGGCAGTTCGCCGGGTTCGAAATGCAAAGCTGTCATTGTCCTTACCTCTTATTCCCACATATCTATCCGCGGGTATGCCGCCCGACGCCCGCCCCCCTAATAACTAGGGCGAATGTCAGACCTTGGGAGAGCAAAGGAACACCGATGTCGAAATTCCTGCGATACAAAAAGACCGGCCACATCGTCACACTGACGATGAACGCCCCTGAGTCCATGAACGCTTTGTCGGGCCCGGATCAATATGGTGACTTTGAAAAGTACTGCGCCAAGATCAACCAGGACTATGACGTGCGATGCGTCATCCTGACCGGCAACGGCCGAGCCTTTAGTGCGGGCGGCAACGTCAAAGACATGCAAGATCGTAACAATAAGGGCCAACCCCCTTCGGTCGTGATCCGCGATTGGTACAAGAACGGTATCCAGCGCATCCCGATAGCGTTCTATAATCTGGAAGTCCCGACCATCGCCGCCGTCAACGGTGCTGCGACAGGAGCCGGCTGCGACCTGACTTGCATGGCCGATATCCGCATCGCTTCGACTTACGCACGCTTCGCCGAGACCTTCGTGAAGATCGGCATTTCACCCGGCGACGGCGGCGCCTATTTCTTACCCCGCGTCATCTCGATGTCGAACGCCGCCGAAATGGTCTTCACCGGAGAGCTGATCGACGCCGCCAAAGCTCTGGAGACTGGCCTGGTCTCGCAAGTCGTGGAACCGGACGAATTAATGAACGCCGCCAAAGCCATGGCGGACCGCATCGCCGCCAACCCGCCGCACGCGCTGCGCTTATCCAAGAAGCTGCTACGGGAGAGCTCGAACTCAACCATGAACCAGCTGCTGGAACTCTCGGCGGTCTACAACGCCATGCTGCAACACACCGACGACCACCGCGAGCGGGTCGACGATCTAGTGGCACAGATTTCCTCGAAAGCGAAGAAAAAGCCGGCCACGAAACGCGCGCCCGCCAAGAAAAAAGCACCACCGAAACAGGCGGCGGCGAAGAAATAGCGCATTCGGTGACAGTCACTTATGTCGCGATATGAGTGGCTGTCACCCAAATGGGTCTTACATCACTGCGCCGATTTGCCAAGGGACGAACTCGTCGTCGCCGAAGCCTTGGGCTTCGCTTTTGGTCGGGCTGCCGGAGGCGACCTCCAACAAGCGGTCAAAGATGCGACTGCCCATTTCCTGGATCGAGATTCCTTCGTCGACGACCACGCCACAATTGATGTCCATGTCCTCCTCCATGCGGGTGTACATGGTGGAGTTGGTCGCGAGCTTTAAGCTCGGTGAAGGTTTGCAGCCGTAGACGGAACCGCGGCCCGTGGTGAAGCAGACGATGGTGGCACCGGCCGCCACCTGGCCCGTAATAGAGCATGGGTCGTAGCCCGGCGAGTCCATGAACACGAATCCCTTCTCGCGGATTTCCTCGGCGTATTTGTAGACGCCTGTCAGGTTTGTCGTACCACCCTTGGCCGCCGCACCCAGGGATTTCTCCAGGATCGTGGTGAGGCCACCCTCCTTGTTGCCAGGGCTCGGGTTGTTGTTCATCTCGCCGTCGTTGCGCTCGGTATAGGCTTCCCACCAGCGGATGCGCTCAATCAGCTTCGCGCCGACCTCGGGGGTTACCGCCCTACGCGTCAGCAGGTGTTCAGCGCCGTATATCTCCGGTGTCTCACTGAGGATGCCGGTACCCCCGTTCTGCACCAATAGATCGACCGCCGCCCCAAGGGACGGATTGGCGGTAATGCCTGAATAGGCGTCGGAGCCACCGCATTGCAGCGCCAAGGTCAACTCGCTCGCGGGGACCGCCTCCCGCGATATCTTGTTCGCTTCCGGCAGCATTTCCTTGATGAGTTCGACACCGCGCGCGACCGTCTTCCGCGTGCCGCCGGTATCCTGGATGGTCATGGTGCGGAATTTCGGTCCCCGCTCGATCCCGTAAGTCTCTTGTAGGAAGTCGATATGATTGACTTCGCAGCCGAGGCCGACCATCAAAATACCACCGAAATTGGGATGCCGCGCAAAGCCCCACAACGTGCGTTGCAGGTTCTCGTACCCTCCGCCGGAATCCGCCATGCCGCATCCAGTACCGTGGACGCAAGCCACCACACCGTCGACATTGGGATAATCCCCCAAGACGTCCCGGTTGACGGACTCAGCGATATAGCGCGCAACCGTCGCCGAGCAGTTCACGCTCGTCAGCACGCCGATATAGTTCCGCGTCGCGACTTTGCCGTTATGCCGCCGGTAACCTTGGAATGTCGCCTGATTGCCAAGTGGCACGAATTCCGTCGCCCGCGCTTCCGTCGAATGTGCGTAGTCGCGCTCAAAGGTTTGCATTTCCATGTTCTGGACGTGCAGATGTCCGCCGGGTGCGACGTCTTGAATCGCAAACCCGATGATCTGATTGTATTTGCGGATAGCCTCTCCCGCACCAATCGGCGCAGTCGCGATTTTGTGCCCTGCCGGAATTTGCGCGAGTGCCAAGACGCCCTCGCCCGGTATCTCCGTGCCCGGCAGAATGTCCGTTCGCGCCACCACGACGTTGTCGGCCGCGTTCAATCGAATGGTGATCGGTTTGGCGTCGGTCATTTGACCCTCCAATGTATGCCCTATTGGGATATTCGTGCGAGAAGGCTACAAGAGCAAGCAATCCGGCTTGGATAATTTTGCAACGACCCTCGCCAATACCAATCGCAGAGTTATCCTCGATACGATCAAAAGCTAATTCGCCAGAGGTCCTCATGCCCGTCGAACTTTTCATAGAACAATGGTCGGCCCCAACCGGGGGCGTATTGTACCCCTGGTCCATCTGGAAGGACGGCAAGCAGGTGCACTACGGCCAGCGCTTGCGGACGCGGGACGAGGCGGAACAGGAAGGGCTGCATTACTGCCAGCATGTACTGGGAGAAACGCCAGAACGAATCACGCGGCTTTAGCCGACAACGCATAAGGAACATCACGCATGGAATTCGGATTGAAGGGTAAAGGCATCATCGTGACCGGCGGCAGCCGGGGCATCGGCTTCGCCATCGCGGAGGCGTTCGCGGCGGAGGGTGCCAATGTATCGATTTGCGGGCGCACACAAGGCTCCCTCGATGCTGCGAAAGAAAAACTCGCGGCCCATGGCGGTACCGTGCATGCCGCTATCTGCGATGTCGGCGATGCTGCCTCGCTCGAATCCTATATCAATACGGCTGAGGCGACCCTCGGTGGACTTGGCGTCTTAGTCAACAATCCATCCGGTTTCGGGCGCACCGACGACGAGGATGGCTGGCGGAAATCCATTGATGTGGATCTCATGGCGACGCTGCGGGGTAGTTGGCAGGCCATTCCGATGATCGAGAAATCCGGCGGCGGGGCTGTCATTCACATCTCTACCATCTCCGCCCTGACCGAGAGCATGCGCACGCCGCCCTACGGCGCCATCAAAGCAGCGGTAAACCATTATACCGTGACGCAGGCGAAGTCGTTGGCGCCGAAGGGGATTCGCGTGAATGCCATCTGCCCTGGCTCGATCTATTTCGAGGGCGGCGTGTGGGACGACGCGAAAAAGAACAACCCGGCACTTTACGACAGTATTCAAGCAAGCATCCCGTCAGGGAGATACGGCACACCAGAAGAGATTGCCGCCGTTGCAGTCTTCCTCGGCTCGGATGCCGGACGCTGGGTGACCGGACAGGCTATCGCGGTGGACGGAGGACAAGCCCTTTAAGGTGAGAATTCCCACCACTCGTCTGCGTTGAGGACTAGCGACGT
Organism: uncultured Rickettsiales bacterium; assembly: GCA_963968305.1. Lineage (GTDB taxonomy): Bacteria > Pseudomonadota > Alphaproteobacteria > UBA8366 > UBA8366 > UBA6544. The sequence goes on from CAXAGK010000313.1 coordinate 4,759, forward strand.
CACCCAAATACCTGTCAAACTGCCGTGGGAAAGTGCGTCCGCATTTGCTTGGAGCCAACAGTGAGTATGAAGAATAGTGACTCTCTTCGGGTTTTGTAGAACGAGCATCCCAGCACTCTGTTCGATAATTATCGCTGCGCAGTTGATTGCTGGTGGCGCGTTTGCCGCCAAAAAAATTTTCATCGCGATCGGCACCGGTGGGCCCATCGGCGTCTATTTCGTCGCCGGCAACGCCTTTTGCCGCTTGGTTCACAAGGAAGCCGCGGAGGGCCATAAACACGTTGGTCGGCCCGCATTAGGTGGTCCGGTTTGAATGTGAGTGCATGGTCGGCCTTT
>CAXAGK010000314.1:0-5090 GCA_963968305.1 uncultured Rickettsiales bacterium
ATCGTATTACCGGCCGCCTAGGTGGCGGCCGCAATGCTCGTGTTCTCGCCGCTGAAAATTTAGGCGCGATCTGCGCGATTAAATTATTCTCCCCCTCCAAACAACGAAGGCAGCGGTTGATGCGACGCGGCCGCGCGGACCCCTTAGATCAATGGCGTGCCGACTTCGAAAGGGAAGTTGACCTGCAGAACAGCGTCCAGCATCCCGCCATCGTCACAATACTCATTCGCGGCCAGACCAATGACGGGAACCCTTATTTCGTCATGCCGCTTTATCCAGAGACATTGGCAATCCGTCTCTGGGGGACGAATCTTCCCCAACCCGTCACGCAACCGTTGAATGGCGAGACTGCTCGGAAAGTACTCGCGGATATCCTCAACGGCGCAAGCGAAATGCATCGCGCGGAAATTGCCCACTGGAATTTAAAACCGCAAAACATACTGATGGGTAAAAACGCGGTCATTTGTGATTTCGGTCAGGCGATCCGGACGATGGATATCAGTGACCATGACATCAAGCGGCCCGGCACCTTCCCGTATGCCGCTCCGAAACAAAGAGACGGCTCGGCGAAGCTTGACAGGTCGGCGGATACTTACGCCATTGGAATGATCGCTCATTTGATGTTAGTGGGACGGTTGCCGCACGACGGCGAAAACATCCCTGATAACGTGCGGCCCAGCAATCTCGCGGACTGGATCACCGCCGCCCTCAACCCGGACCCGACGCAGCCCCCACTGGGGGGGACCTCTCGACTTTTAGGCGACGTCCAGGACCCGCTTCCCATCGCGCAGCAAAGTTATCCGCTCTCCCCAATCACCCACGGGCACCGTATGAGATACCAATCCCGGCTCTCCGACACCCGCATCTTCCATCCAGATGTGCACGGAGAATGCGGGCGGCTCACCAGTGATCGATAGAACGCAGTCGGGACCTGTCTCAAGCGCGAAAGGATAGCATGTGGTAGGGGCCGCAAATCCAATCGTGCCGCCGAAGGTGCAGGTGAAGGGGCGATGGGCATGTCCCGCGATCACGCGGACGACCTGTGGATGCCGCCGTATGAGTGCCGCCAACTCGCTCCCACCTTCGATCAAACCGTTGCTGGTCGTGCCGGTCATCGCGGATCCAAAAGGCGGATGATGCAATGCGACAATTGTCGGCTTGTCCGGTACATCACTTAATTGCCGGTCCAGCCACGCCAGCCGCTCGGCACAAAAACCACCGGGCGTTTGCCCCTCCAGGACGGAATCGCAACAAACCACCCGCACACCGAAATCATCGACGACGTAATGCAGGAACGCACCATCAGACGGCATCCAGGCCGTATCCGAAAAAGCCGATCGAAACGGAGCGCGCCCATCATGATTACCAGGAATGGCGTAGAACGGAGCTTTCAAGTCAGCGATCAACTCGCGGAAATACGCGTACCGTTCGGGGGAGCCGTGATGTGCCATATCACCGGTGTGCAGTACCATATCCGGTCCCGGGTCCATTCGATTAATCGCCGCCACTGCATTGCGGAGATTCGCCGCCGTGTCGAACCGGGCATACGCTAGGTCGCCTGGCTCTTCGATATGGGTATCGGTGATCTGCACCAATATCATCGGACTTCCTTTCGTATTAAACGCAACTCTCTGCGCGTTATTCTAGCATCGAACCATCGCCCTTGTCGGGATCAATCAAACGCCGTAACTAGCCATTACGGAGATAATCTTTTAAGCGGCAAGAGGAACCATCATGATGCACTCAGCACTCGTTGCCGGCCGCACCGCCGTTATTACGGGCGCCGCGAGCGGTATCGGCCTCGCGACCGCCATAAAATTTGCGGCAATGGGGATGAATGTCTGTATCACGGACATCACCGATGTGGCGCTGCAAGCGGCAGCGCACGAAGTGAACGAAGCAGCGTCACCGAACAGTTCAGTGTTATCGATCACCGCCGACGTTAGTGACTTGGACACCATGATCACCCTCGCCGCGACCGTACGGCAGGAGTTTGGCGATGTGGCTTTTTTGATGAATAATGCAGTCACCCGAATCGATGCCCGAACGTGGGAGAGTGCCGATGCGTGGAACCGCACAGTTGCGGTCAATATCATGGGCGTCGTCAACGGAGTTCTAGCCTTCGCACCGGCGATGATCCAGCAGAGCGAACCTTCAGTAATCGTCAATGCCGGCTCCAAGCAAGGCATCACCAATCCACCGGGCAGCAAACCAGCCTACAACATGGCGAAGGCGGCAGTGATCAACTACACCGAAAGCCTCCAGCATGAGCTCCGTAATACGGACGGCTGCCTCACCAGTGCCCATCTTTTGATCCCGGGCTGGACGACGACCGGCACCCGTGAACACCAACTCGGTGCCTGGCTACCGGACCAAGTCGTCGATTATATGCTTACTGCGCTGGGGCAAAGTGACTTCTATATTCTATGCCCCGACGACGAAATCGACACCGCTGAGGACAAACGCCGGGTCCTATGGGCCGCCGGCGATATCGCCCATAATAGGCCCCCACTCTCGCGCTGGCATCCCGATCACGCCGATGCCTTCCAATCCTTCGGGGTCTCCTGACATGAGCGATACCCCCTACCGTGCTTCTCGCCGGTCAAATGTCGACACCGCGTGCCGAATGGCTGGCGGAGCAATTGACCACGGATTGGAAGATTGAGATCTGGGGCGAGGACGAGCCGTTCGAACGTTTCGCGGAATTGATCGTCCAGTCGGACGCCATGGTCGGCGGTCGCATCAAGGGCGAGTGGCCGGCCATTCCAAACTTGCGGCTCTACCAAGTGCCATTTACCGGTTATGAATTCCTGACACCCGCCGACCTTCCGATCAGCTGCACGCTCTGCAACGCGTATGGCCACGAAGTCGCCATCGCTGAATTCATCATGGCCGGGATGCTGGAATGGTCAATCGGCCTCTCGAAATACGACCGCGACTTCAGAGAGCAGGGCTGGCAGGGACGCGTCCCCGGCATTGGGCCGAGCCACGGAGAGCTTTCCGGCAAGACATTGGGTATCATCGGGTACGGCCATATCGGCAAGGCGGCGGCCGAGCGCGCCGCAGCCTTTGGCATGCGCGTCATCGCCACCAACCGCACGGCGCAGGCGGTACCGCCGCCGCTGGAACGCTTAGACGGTCTCGACCAGCTTGATCGATTGTTAGAGGAAAGCGATTTCGTATTGATGACCCTGCCGACCGCACCGGAGACGCGCGGCATGATTGATACCGAACAGTTCGGACGGATGAAGTCGGACGCGGTACTGATCAATGTCGGGCGTGCGCCGGTTATCGCCGAGGAAGCCTTGTACAACGCGCTGGCAGAGAAACGTATCGGGGGCGCCTTCCTCGATGTTTGGTACGGTTATCCGACCACAGAAGATCCGGACCGCGAGCCGTCCCGCTTCCCTATCCGGCAACTCGACAATGTCATCATGACACCGCATTGCAGTTCCCGAAGCGTCGAATCCCGGGAACGGCGATGGATGACCATTCCCCGAAATCTTGACCACCTGTCGCGCGGCGAAGGGCTCGACAATATCGCCTTTCATGGCAGGGCCTAGGTCGTGCAATTCACCTGCGGTAGTGAGTAATTTCGTGCGGTTGGCAAGATGGACCGCGCGGCGCTAGATATCTTCTTAACCGCATTGAATTTAGGACAAAGGGGAGGCTTAGGTATGAAAGCTGGCTTTATAGGCACGGGCAGTATGGGACTGCCCCTCGCATCAAATATTTTGGATCAGGAAAAATCACTCGTCGCCTATGATATCAATCCGGAAGCAACGGCATCGCTTGCCGATAAACAGGGGCGAATCGTTAATTCGCCAGTCGAAGTCGCGAACGGATCCGATATCGTCTTTGCCTGTATGCCAAGCATCGAGAGCTTTCGCACGATCGTCGCCGGCGATGAAGGCATCATCCACGGCACGCAGATGAAAACCTTCATCAATCTCGGGACGATGGGCACCGAAGCCTTGGCCGAGATGGAGGCTACCTTGGCGGAAAAGGGAATTCCGGTACTCGATTCTCCAATCACCGGCGGCGTGCAACGCGCTTGGGACAAGGACATCACGGTCATCACATCGGGACCGCAGGCGGTCTACGATCAGGCGGAGCCATTTTTAAAATCCTTCGCCCGCGACATTCATTACGTCGGCGATAAAGTCGGCCAGGCGCAAATCACGAAGATCTGCAACAACATCATGTCGTTCACCAACATGATCATTGGGCTAGAGGCACTGACGATGGCGTCGAAGGCCGGCGTAGATCCCAACAAAGTCATCAACGTCATCAATTCCGGTTCCGGCCAGAACAGTGCCACGCTGTCAAAAATACCTAAATTCGTAATGACGCGGGACTTCAACATGGAAGCCCCGATGCACATCATCGCCAAGGATGCGATGCTGTGGCGAATGGAGTCCGAACGCCTCGAGGTGCCGCAGAACGTGGCGAGCGCCACTTACCAAACATTACAGCAGGCCTTGGCAATGGGCATGCGCGGCAGCGACTTCAGCGAGATCATCAAAGTGATCGAGCGGGCCGCCGATTTCGAGCTCCCGAATAGCGGCGGGTAAGGGGCTCGCGATGACGGATCGAGAACTCTATTTCATTTCGGGCTCACCACCGTGCTGGACCGTGATGCTGGCACTCGAAGTGAAGAGCTTGCCGTATACGCCGCGGCGTCTCGGCAACACCAAGCGGGAACAGAAGAGCTCGGAATATCTGGCGATCAATTCACGCGGCCAAGTGCCGACCTTGATCGACAATGGCAATACCGTTTGCGAGACTTTAGCAATTTTGGCGTATCTCGACGCCGCCTATCCCACGCCACCGCTCTTCGGGGGAGCGGCCATGGAAACCGCGCGCGTCTGGCAGGTAATCTGTGAATGCGACGGCAACCTGCGCAGCCCGATCGGCGATATTTCACGCCCGTTATTTCGCGGTAAAGAGACCGAATTTGCGGAGCAAATCACCAACGCGGCGGCCACGGTCCGCAAAGAATTAGCGCTCCTTGAGATGCGCCTATCCGCTAGCCCCTGGCTCGCGGGCGCCACTCTTCTTCACACAGGAGGGTTCCGGAGAGCGCCGCG
>CAXAGK010000315.1:0-5056 GCA_963968305.1 uncultured Rickettsiales bacterium
GCGATAAGCTCGCCCGTCTCCGCATCGTAGATGCCGTCGGAACGGTCGTTGGCTTCCGCGATAACAGGAGAGAAGGCGGAGCGCGAAAACGTCAAATCCATCTCGTCGCAGACTTGCTGCAACCCCGCTTGGATGACGCTCAGGGTAATCGGGTCGATGTCGCTCATCGGATGTCCCCAATCTCAATCAATAAGTTACCGTCGCGGTCCACTTCGACGCTGTTGCCGGGCTCGATGACGATGGTGGTATCCATTTGCTCGATGATGGCGGGTCCTATGAACCTTCCACCAATGGGCAACCGGTCGCGGTCGTAGATGGCGGTGGCGTGCCATTCGCTGTCGAACCACACCTGCCTTTGTCCATCCGTGGCCTCTTCGACGCTGGCGGCGCGCAAAGACGGATCCAGAATGCGCCCGAGATCGAATTCGGGACGCAAACCGATGACCGATGTTTTAAGATTGACCAAATTCGCGCGAATTTCCGGCAGCTCGACCTGAAATCGGTCGAAATAGGCCGCTTCGAAGATGCGCTGGATCTCCTCTCGGGGGGTGTCGAGGCTGGGCAGGGAGATCGAGATTAGATGGGTTTGTCCGATGAACTGCATATCGGCGCCGTGCAGGATACGCATGTCGTCAATTTCAATTGTTTCGGAATCGATAAGGTGTCGACCGTCTGCAATTTGTTCGGCGAATATACCCTGCACGTTCGCCATATCGACCTGATCGAGCGGTCGGTTCACTGTGCGAACGAAATCGTGTCGAACGTCAGCGACGACGCAGCCAAGCGCGTTGGTGATCCCGGGACGGGTGGGCACTAACACGCGGGGAATGCCAAGTTCCTTCGCAAGCGATACCGCATGTAAGGGACCCGCACCGCCGAACGCGAAGAGCGTGAAATCGCGAGGATCATGTCCTTTCGATATCGAGACAATCCTTATCGCGCCTGCCATTCGGTCGTTGGCGACCCGGAGAATAGCGCCCGCCGACGTATCAACGTCGAGCCCGAGCGGTGCCGCAATCTTCTCCTCGAAAACCTGCCGGATGGCGTCGATGGCGGGTGTCCCCTCGGTCGCGAGGAGTTTTTTGGGGTTCAGACGTCCCAAAATCAAATTTGCGTCGGTGATTGTCGGCGCTACGCCGCCCCGACCATAGCAAACCGGGCCTGGTGTCGCGCCCGCGCTCTCCGGTCCGACCTTCAGCAATCCCGCATCCGTCACCGAAGCAATAGAGCCACCGCCGGAGCCGATGGTGCGCACATCGACCATCGGAACATGGATAGGCATTGCGTATTCGACGTCGAGCTCGTTGCTGACCGCGGGCACTGCGTCCATGACCAACGCGACGTCGGTCGAGGTGCCGCCCATATCGTAGGTGATGAGATTGTCGATTCCAGCGCGCTTGGCGGCATGCGCCGCCGCCATCACACCCGACGCCGGGCCCGACATCACGGTTTTCGCGGCTTCCTTATCGACCAGTCGGGCTGAAACCATGCCGCCATTGCCGTTCATGACCAACAGATCGCGCCCGAACTCTTGGGTTGTCAATTCGTCCTGTAAGCGTTTGATATAGCGATGTAAAATTGGGCGGACGGCGGCATTGACAGAAGCGGTGACACCGCGCTCGTACTCCCGATATTCCGACAGCAATTCGTGCCCGGCGGTGATGTAGTCGTTCGGCCAAACTTCGCGCAGGATTTCGGTCGTCCGTTGCTCGTGGGTCGGGTTGGCATAGGCATGGAGGAAATGTACGACCACGGATTCGCAGCCAAGCTCGATTAGACGCGTGGCGGCGGCGCGGACTTGATCTTCATCCAATGGCGTTACGACTTTGCCGGCGGCATCCATCCGCTCGGCGACTTCCAAGCGCAGATCGCGAGGGATAATCGGCTCGAAGGTGCCGAACATGCCGTAGGGTTGGGGGCGGGTGCGCCGGCCGACCTCAATAATATCGCGGAAGCCCCGGGTTGTGATCATCCCGGTGCACGAAAGTTTGCGCTCCAGAACCGCGTTCGTGGTGGTGGTGGTGCCATGGACGATGGCGCCGATGGAAGAGAGCGCAGTGCCGGTCTCCGCTAACGCCGCCAGTACTCCGAATGCCTGATTCTCAACGGTCGTCGGTGTCTTGACCACGCGGACCCCGTCCCGGTCGACGAGCAGCAGGTCGGTAAACGTCCCGCCGACGTCAATACCAGCAATGACGGGAGTATCGTTTGATGACTCGGACAATGGACCCTCTGAGCTGCATTAAACTTGTATGTAGACAAACAAATTATGCGGCCTTGTGTCGACTGGCAAGTGGCTTTTGGCGGGGCGTTCAGATGCCGAGACGGCGTTCGTACAAATCCGGTAGGTCGTTTTCGAGAAGGACCACATCTCCGGACTTCGCGTTCTCGGCAATCCAGTCGTTCGCTTCGGCAAAACTCTCGCAGCGGATGGTCTCGACCTCGTCGCCCGTGTGTTGCTCGAAGGCATCGACGAAACTCTCGATCCGACTGGGTGCAATCGCGAGCAGGGTATCCACATGCGCCGCCGCGATCTCGCCGAGGCGTGTGTGCTCTTCATCATGAGCTTCGCCTAGTTCCACCATGCCCGGTGTCGCTAATATCCGACGGCCATCGGACCCAACCAATATGTCGAGCGCTTCCAGGGCGGAAGCAAAGCCCTCGGGGTTGGAGTTATAAGCATCGTCGACCAATGCCGCGCCGTTCGGGCCCGGTTTCACTTCGAAGCGATGGGTGATCTGCGGCGTTGATTTCAGCGCCAGCGCCACTGACTCCGGATCGGCGCCGTAGGCACAGGCTACTGCGAAGACGAGAGCGATATTGGTGATCTGGTGAATGCCGAAGATCGGCACGGTGAACTCATACGTCCCGCCCTGCCAGGTCAGGGAGAGGGATAGGCCGTCCTTGGTTTGTGATTGAGTCACTATCCGCAGGTCGCAGGTTTCACTTTCACCGCAGACGATTATGGCGTTGGGATAGCGGTCAGCAAAGGCGCGCGCCGGGGCGTGAGAGAGCACGTCCTCTGTGACGATCACTTTGCCGCCGCGCGTGACGGTCGCTTCGGCCAATTCGAACTTGGCGCTCGCTACGGTCTCCAGGGTCTTGAAACGCTCGTAATGAGCCTTGCCGATGGCTGTGATGACGGCAAAATCCGGCGGTGCCAATTGGCACAAGCGATCGATGGAACCGGGGCCATAGGCTCCCATCTCGGCAATAAAATAGCGGTGCTCGGGCCGCAACTGTTCGCGCACGATCCGGGCAATCCCCATCGGCGTATTGACGCTGCCGGGCGTGGCAAGACCCGTCGAGGCGGCTTCCAACACGTGGGTGAGAATGTGTTTCGCCGACGTCTTGCCGAAGGAACCGGTAATGCCGATCACCTTGGCCTCCAGACGCCCGAGTTTCTCATGCGCTTCACGCCAATAGCGCCGCTGCACGTATGCTTCCTGCGGGGCCAGGGTCCAAACGGCAAAGGCCAGCATCAACGGCATTGCTTGGATAGGGACGAGCCACAGGATTGGTGGGAGATAGAGATAAGAGAAGGCAAATCCCATCGCCGCCGCATAGATCATCGCGACGATGAGGATGCGCTTCGCGCGCGCGGTCAGGACGAGCTTCTTTTTGGCGTCCTTGAGGGGGTTCCGCTCACGCCAAGCGGCGGTCAGCAAGAAACCGCCGACGATGGCGGGGAGGATCCATCCGCCGAGGCGCGGAATGAAATACGCGACGGCCACGAGCAGCAGAATGTTGACGCTCAAGCGTTTGTCATATGACCGGGAGGAGACGATCCATTTGAGGAACCGCGGAGCGTCGTATTCTTCTTGCTGGAAGACATGTAGCAGTAGGATCAATCGCCGTGCCGCGAATACGAGAAAGATGATCCAGATAAATAGCCAAACCGGTGCGCTCATGTCTCATTCTCCAATGCATCGGCGAATTGCTTCAGTTGGAACGCCGTCTGATGCCGTCCATCTCCTAATACGGAATAATGATCCAGTCCGTCCAATTGAATGTATTGGGAGTCCGGGATGAGTTCCGCCAATCGTCGGCCCAGTTCCGGCGGCGTTTCCGTATCGGCGCTGCCGAAGACCAATCGGACCGGGTGGCGGATTTGCCGGGCAACCTCGCTCAGGTCTTCGTTCACCACTTTGGTTAGGATGCCTCGCATCTCGCCCGCCGTTTGGTAATCGGCGCTGCCGAAGCGTTCGCGCAATCTGTCCTTGTCGCTCATCGGCAACGCGCGCAGGGACTTATAGAGCGCCACTTTAGATTTTACCTTCAGGGCGGCGAGCGGCGAGCGTTTGCGTTGCAACCCTGCGGCTGCGACCAGAAACAGAGCGTCGATGCATTCTGGATGGCGGGCGGCAATCTGCAGGCCCACCCGGCAACCGAAGGAATGTCCGATCCAGAGCCGACGGCCCGCTGGTAGTGTTGCGAGGAAGGAGGCGCAGGCATCGGCATATTCCGCCGTTCCCCAATCGTTGGTTGGTCTTGGCGAGACACCGAATCCAGGGAAGTCCAAGACGATATTCAAGGCGCTGGATTGCCAACTCTCGGCGAGGGGCAGAAAGGCGTGATGGTCCTGTCCCCAGCCGTGCGCCCAGACGAATTGCCGGTCGGCCGTCTCGTCACCGAGCGTCCAATACGCGATTGTCTGACCGTCTTGCTCAAATTGCCGGGAATTAGTGGACATCCGGACCCGTTTCGCACAGTCTCGATAAACGATTGTCACCGCTCCGTCAGCGGTGACTGAGGACCGCATTTAACCGAATTAGCGCAGCCTTGAAAGAACCCGCCCCGTATTATCACGATAAAGCCTTGTTCTTGCCGCGTTTCGGCAAGCTCATCGGTGCCTATTGCGGGGGATGGTACTCGCTGTTAGCACCCTTAATTGCGAATCGCCGAAGGAGGAACCGATGACGGCCAAGCGCAGAGTCGCGGTATTGTTCGGCGGGCGCTCGCCAGAACACGACGTCAGCATCGTTACCGGCCTTCAGGCACTGGGCGCGGTGGATGCCAGCGCCTATGACGCATTTCCCGTCTATATCTCAAGTCA
>CAXAGK010000316.1:0-5025 GCA_963968305.1 uncultured Rickettsiales bacterium
CATGTGCGGCGTATATGTCGGCTTGTTCTTACCTCGGAGAACGGTTGCGATTACCGCGGCCATCCGGCCCAGCACCAACCCGTCCGCATCGACAACATAATGCTTCTTGTCGATCTCCGACGCTTTCATCGAATAGGTTTTCATCGGCTTCCTCTACAGCCCAAATCCATATTAATTCGGGAGACTATTTAAGGTCGCGGATTATGCTGATATGAGCAAACCCCGTCAACAAATTATTTCCAAATTTATTTATCAAAATCAATTAGTTATAATTGGGGTATCATAACACCACACATTAACTCGCTGTAACAGCTCTCGGAATCGCATATGTCGATGTCACATGGGCAATCGGAGCATCTTCCCCGACCGTAAACAACTCCACCTCGGCGAATGCCAACCATTTCGTCGTCTTCACGATGCGCGCCTCACCAATCATATCGGCGGCAGCGGGACGGCGTAGAAAATTGATATTCAAGCTGGAAGTTACCGCCATTTGCACGGGGCCCACGGTGCCCATCAGCGCCGCAAAGACCGCAAAATCCGCCAATGCCATTATCGACGGTCCAGCCATCGTACCGCCTGCTCGAACATGATAATTCCGGAAGCGAAGCCGCATACGGGCGCTTCCGTAGCAAATCTCCTCGGCCACGAAGTCGTAGATTTCAAGAAATCCGCTCCCGTCCTGTGCTATACGATCGAACTCCTCAACCGTCATACGGGGTGCTTCAACCGCCATTCTCAGCCACCTCGGATGTAACGCCCAGACAATATCCGAATGCGATCGCGAAAATACGGACGCACCCGAGCACTCCAGGGCGTATCGACAGCCTTTTTCCATGCATCACCGCGGGTCACGTCGGCCGATGCCAAGTGATAGACCGCCACGTATTGATGAGTCCGATCCGGATCGTCGTCGCGGGCCCGGTACCGTCGCGCGGCCAAGGTCCCCGGCACGGCGGAGAGCGCGGGCAAATGCTCCTCGTCATACCACACGTTGAAGTCCGCTTCGCCTTCCGGTGCCACGTTCATCGCATTCACCAACAATGCTCCCGCGCCGTCCGGCGCCGCCGCATCGCCCGGTGTGATCTGGGTCCCGTCAAACCTGAGCAGCCGCGTGCACATTCCCGTCACCCGTTTCGTCCAAGCGGAAGAATTTGCGTATCCGATGGCGCAATAGGCGTCGCTTCGCATCACATCGACGGTGTCGAGGTCATAGGTCGCAACGGAAATTTTCGGGCCATCATCGGCGATCCATCGCTCGCACAGGCCAAAACCCGGGACCGCCTTGCGCTCCGGTAAATGCTCCAGATCGTACCAATCGTGAAACTCGTCCGCATGGGCACCCGAATAATCAAACGCCGCGATCAGTAATCCCTTTGCCATGACTATTCTCCCTTATTTGCTTCGAATTCCGGGCCCATCGGCGTCAGGCGAACACCGGGACGCAGATATTTGAACGGATATTTCGTCGAATCCACGATGTGACCGCCCGGGGCCAGAACAATCAAGGTTTTCTCCGCGATATAATCGAAATCCGCCCTGAAATGACACGTGCTCTTCAGGGCGAGGATTTTCTGCTCGCTCGGCTCCAACCCGACGTGCCGTAGGATATCCTGATCGAAAGCCTGCATCCGTCTGCTGGCGGCAAAGACGTTGACGCCGCCGATGGTGAGCAGTGCCGTCGGGCCAAGGTTGACCTTCCGGCCCGGGATGGATTTGCCAGTGGCGGTGAACTTCCCGTCCGCCAGTTTCGCAACCTTAAACGTACCTTTGAACGGTTTGTCGCCTGGAATGTCATGCTTGCCGCCAAGCTCGATGGTGATTTCGGCCCCCTCACCCGCCGCATGAGCCGCGGCCGCCGCGTCAGGATCGTTCATCACGCACATCGCGACACCTTGCGCATTGTGGCGCACCAAGGCTTTCAGCACACCCGTGGTATCGCAAGTGCCACCACAACCCGGGTTGTCCTGGGTATCCGCCAGAATGATCGGTTTATCCGCGCCCATGGCCAGCCGCATGGCTTCCTCGACCGCTTCGTCGGGCTGGTACAGACGCTCGCTGAATGCCTCCTCGTTATCGAGCACCATCTTCTCTATTCGATCGGCGGCGGCTTCCACGGCGTTCCGGTCGTAACCGTGACAAATCACCGAAGGGCCACAATAGAATAGGTCCGCCGGTGGAAATCCCGCGGCATAGCTCAAGTTCAAGATATCTCCGCCTTCACCCGCAACCGTCGCATCGACGATCGCCTTCGACGGATCGACCAATGTGCATTGAAAATTCAGCGGTAACAGAAATGGCGCTTTCCGGAAGGCACGATGCGTCGGTTGTCCGCGTTCCAAAACCCGTTGCAGAATTTTTGCCGCTCTCCCGCCGGTGTGTTGGCGGTCGATATGGGGATATGTCAGGTAAATAGCCATTCCGTCTGTCAATTCCGCGATCTGCGGCGTCACATTCGCGTGGTAGTCGAGGCTAATCACCAACGGGATATCCGGCCCGATAGTGGCGCGCACCCGGCGCAGCACTTCTCCTTCCGCGTCTTCGAAGGTTTCGCTGCACATGGCCCCATGCAAATCCAGATAGACCGCATCGACCGGCAGCGCTTGCGATAATCCGCCCACCAACTCGCCGACGATACGCTCGAACGCGTCATCCGTGACGTATCCCCCAGCTCCGCCGGAGCCCCAGATAAGAGGCACCAATTCATGCTTGTCGCGCATCTCGTCGAGAAATCCAGACGTGCCGTAGCTGTTCCCTGTCAGCCGCTCAAATATCTCTTCGCCGCGCGCCAAAGGCGGGCTTTCCCCACCGTGGGCGTAATACTCGTAGTCGGTCCGCATGGGCACGAAACAATTGGTCTCATGCATGAAGCCGCCGTGCGCTATCCTAGCCATCCGATCAATCCTTCGATTGTGTCGCGAGAAGTCTCACTAACAAGATGATTGCCCTGCGCTTGAAGGAAAGAAGCAGGCGATCAGCGACGCAGCGACCAGCCGAATTGAATCGCCCCGATACCTACGGCGGCACCGGCGGTGGCGAAGGCGACAAAGTAGCTGCCTGTGGCCGCGACGAGAAACCCGAACCCAGCCGGTAATACCGCCACGCCCAGCAAGGTCGCGAACTGTAACCCGGCCGCAGCGTCTCCTGTGCGGTCCTTCGGCGCATATTTCACCAGCTCCGAGAAGAACAATCCGTTCCACCCACTACTGGTGACGCCAAGCAGAAAACTCACGAATGCCACCGCATAAACCGACGAACCGGCGGACAAAAGGCCTGCGAGAATTGAAAAGCACGCTGTGCCCAAACCGATCCCGACAAGTAAATACCGCGCGCTGACCAAACGGTCTCCGATAGCGCCCCAAAACAATCTTCCGAACACAGCAGATATCTGCAGAACCGCATACAGAAAACCAACAGTAGGCAGCGAGAGCGACAGTCCGAGCATCCCGAAACCCACGTGATCTTCGGTATATGACAACGAAAGACCCGCGGTGAGATAGACCACGTAGAACGTCATGATGGAGACTTGAATACCGGAATAAAAAAACCCCATGAGCCCGAGACTGCGGAGCATCGGCGTTTGCCATACGAGGGATAACGGTCGCAGGAAATTACCGAACCGTATCGCCTGATTTGGGCGCCGGATAGCGTCGAGCGGCTTACGGAGCGGTTGAATGAGGATCGCGACAACAGCGGCTGCCAAACCTGTCGCAATCATCGCAATGCGCCAATCGTAGGCCGCCACAATCAACGGCAGCAATAGCCCGGCAAAGGCCGCGCCCGCCGGCATTCCTGTTTGCTTGATGGAAAAGTACAATGGCCGCGAGCGTTCCGGCGTCACACGGGCCAGGATATGGGTGCTGGCGGGATTGACTGGCCCGTAACAAAGCCCGAGTGCAACCGCGCTGGCAAACGCCGCCACCGGCGTCGACAAAGTCAGCAGGAGACAGCCGAGTAGCGCGAACCCCATGGTCATCTGACTGATCCTGATGGCCCCAAAGCGATCCGCCAGCGCGCCCGTCAACAAGCCGATCCCCAATCCGGACGCATAGGCAATGCCGGTGAACGTACCGATCAGCGTCGCATCGACACCGATATCCGGTGCGGCAACTGGGGCGACGACGGAAACGCTGAACATCGCCATGGCCGCCAGTGTCTGCACGGCGAAGGTCGCTGCCAGAGACGGAAGAGCCGGTCCGGGGGATGGAGACTTACCTGTCATAATAAGGTACCGAGCGGCGCGAAAATCGCAGCATCTCCGCGACGGTCTTATTGGGCCGCAAACGCTTCGACGATTTCAACAACCGTGTCGGTATCAAGCGGTTTAGAAATATAACCGACCGCGCCGGCTTTGCTTGCGCGGTCACGCCAAAATTGGTCGGTCTTGGCGGAGACAAAGGCGATGTTCATGGCCCGGAGCCCTTTGTTCTCTCGCAATTCATGGCAAAGCTCCAACCCGTCCAATTCTGCCATGACATGGCCGGTCAAAAGAATATCCGGTTTGAATTCCACGATTTGCGGAATAGCGGTCGCCCCCACGACGCTGGACGCTACGCCCGGCCGCATCCAACAACAGCGTCATTACCTCAATCATGTCGGCGTCGTTGACGACGATATAAACTTTCATTCCGGCTCATCCCGAACGGCACGATCTTCCGCCAATATAGAGACGAAACGGTAAAAACCACCAGTGGTAATCAATTTTTTAGAATGAGGCTAATCTCTATAAAACAGCACGCGAGGAGCTCAATACCAAAACGGTGTCGATTTTTCGAACCGCTTCCAATCGTCGGCAAGGCGAGCATCGCCCGACACGACTTCGCGCTCGTACCAACCGATCAGAAATCCCGCCGCGCGCCGGGCCTTCGCCCCGCCGCTACGTTCCAGAATCCGCTCGAGAATCGAATTAAGCGTCACAATATCGTTTAGATAGCTGAGTTCGTCCTGAAGCTTGTGCAAACAGCGGATATACTTTTTTTCTGGTTTTGCGGGGCAAAGCCCTTCGAAGAAATCGGTCGCGTATCG
>CAXAGK010000317.1:0-5008 GCA_963968305.1 uncultured Rickettsiales bacterium
GCAGTGATTAACGCGCTCCTCGACCCGGGCATAGCGCCGGTCGTCTCGCTCGATCTCGAGAACTCCAGTCGGGTTCCCCCTGATTTATTCTCCGCCCGCAGCAGCCGCGCTGCGCTCTTCCAATTCGGCCTTGGCCTGCATTTCGTGCAACGCCCGTCGGTATTCGACCGGCATGACCTTCACGAACTTCGGAAGATAGTTGTCCCAATCATCGAGAATGGCCCGCGCCCGGTCACTGCCGGTATAGCGCTGATGATTCTCGATAAGTCCCCGCAAGCGCCGTTCGTCATAACGCGTCATATCGGACGACGGGTCGATGCCATCGTCATTCGCCGCGCGTTCTTCCCTCGGCACCGCCTCCAACTCCACCATGCTCTTGTTGCAAAGACTGTTGAAAGCGTTCTTCTCGTCGAGCACATAGGCGATTCCACCGGACATGCCGGCCGCGAAATTACGCCCCGTTTCACCCAATACAACGACGACACCGCCGGTCATATATTCGGCCCCGTGATCGCCACAACCTTCGACGACTGCCGATGCACCGGAGTTCCGTACCGCAAACCGCTCGCCCGCCACGCCACGGAAATAACATTCGCCTGCAATGGCGCCGTAGAGCACCGTATTACCGACGATGATGTTCTCTTCCGGCACAAGCTGACTGTCCGGTGAGGGGTAGATGGCAATGCGGCCGCCGGACAATCCCTTACCGACATAATCGTTCGCGTCGCCGACCAACTCGAACGAGACACCATGCGACAACCAGGCTCCGAAGCTCTGCCCGGCATTCCCGGTGAATTTCACATGGATCGAATCTTCGGATAGGCCCGCATGGCCGTGCTGTTTCGCGATCTCGCCCGACATCATCGCGCCGACCGTACGATTTATGTTGCGGATCGGGCTCTCGAAACTGACCGGTGCACCGCCGTCAATGGCACCCTTCGCTTTGGCGATCAGCTCGTTATCAAGCGCCTTCTCCAAGCCGTGATCTTGATCTTCGCAATTAAAGAGCGCCACGCCTTCGGCAGCTTCGATGGGTGCTAACAGGCGCGACAAATCGATGTTCTGCGCTTTCCAATGATTGACTGCATTGTTCATGTCGAGGATATCGCGGCGACCAATCATCTCGTTGATGGTTGGGAAGCCGAGTTCAGCCATGATCTCACGAACTTCAGTGGCAATATAGGTGAAGAAATTGACCACATGTTCGGGCTGACCAGTGAAGCGCTTGCGCAATTCTGGATCCTGGGTCGCGACACCGACCGGGCATGTATTGAGATGACACTTCCGCATCATAATACAGCCTTCGGAAATCAGAGCCGCCGTAGCGAAACCAAACTCATCGGCACCGAGCAATGCCCCGATGATGACATCGCGCCCCGTCCGTAAACCGCCGTCGACCTGTACCGCGATGCGGCCGCGCAATCCATTCATGACCAGCGTTTGATGAGTTTCGGCCAAGCCGAGCTCCCACGGACCACCCGCATTTAACAATGATGTCAATGGACTAGCGCCCGTTCCTCCATCATGACCTGAGATCGTGACGTGATCGGAATACGCCTTGCTGACGCCCGCCGCGACCGTGCCGACACCAACTTCGGAGACGAGCTTTACGGAAATACGCGCCTGTGGATTGACGTTCTTCAGATCGTGGATGAGCTGTGCCAAATCCTCGATGGAATAGATATCGTGGTGCGGCGGCGGTGAAATCAGTCCGACGCCCGGTGTCGAATGTCGCACGCGGGCAATCCATTCATCGACCTTGTCGCCCGGAAGCTGTCCACCTTCCCCGGGCTTAGCCCCCTGGGCCATCTTGATCTGGATGTCATCCGCATTGACCAGATATTCCGTCGTCACACCAAAGCGGCCCGACGCGACCTGCTTGATCCGTGAGCGCATGGAATCGCCGTTCTCCATCGTGTCGAAGCGGATGGCTTCCTCGCCTCCCTCCCCAGTATTGGAGCGCCCGCCGAGACGGTTCATGGCGATGGCCAAATTCGTGTGCGCTTCCCATGAGATGGAGCCGAAGGACATGGCGCCGGTCGCGAAGCGCTTCACGATTTCGGAGATCGGTTCGACTTCGTCGACAGAGATCGCCTCACGGTCGGACTTGATATCGAACAAGCCGCGCAAGTTCTTAAACTTGGTGGTCTGATCGTTGACCTTCGAGGTGTAGGTCTTGAAGAGCTTGTAATTGGCACTGCGGACCGCGTGCTGGAGCGTGCCGATGGTCTCCGGCGTCCAAACGTGTTCCTCGCCCCGGATGCGATAAGCGAGATCACCACCGACATCCAAGTCGCTGCGATAGATCGGCGCGTCGCCATACGCCGTTGCGTGGCGGCGTTCCGTTTCTTCCGCGATTTCAGGCAGACCCGCGCCTTCGACCTTCGTCGCAGTGCCGGTAAAATAATCCTCGACGAATTTGCTCGACAATCCGACCGCATCGAATATCTGCGCGCCGCAATATGACTGATAGGTGGAGATGCCCATCTTCGACATCACCTTCATCATGCCTTTGCCGACAGCCTTGATGTAATGTTTATGCGCGGTTTCGTCGTCGATCTCATTCGTGGTCTCGTGCACGAGGTTGCTCAACGTGTCGAAAGCGAGATACGGGTTCATCGCCTCCGCGCCATATCCCGCCAACAGGCAGAAATCATGGACACGGCGGGCCTCGCCGGTCTCCACCACCAAGCCCACTTCCGTGCGCAATCCTTCGCGAATTAGGTGATGGTGAACCGCCCCAGTCGCCAACAAAGCGGGCACGGCAACATGCTTCGCATCGACCCCACGGTCGGAGAGGATAATGATGTTATGCTTTTGTTTTTCAACGACTCTTTGCGCTTCTTCGCAAATGCGTTGAATCGCAACCTCCATCGTCACGGCATCATCGCCATCACAGCGATAACAGATATCCAAGGTATAGGTCCGGAATGACCCATCAACATGGTTCTCGATCCGCCGAATCCGCTCCAAATCCGTATTCGACAGGATCGGTTGATCGACTTCGAGGCGCTTGTGCTCACCACCCGAGCCAAGATCCATTAAGTCTGGGCGCGGCCCGATAAAGCTCACCAGCGACATCACCAATTCTTCGCGGATCGGATCGATGGGAGGATTCGTGACCTGCGCGAAATTCTGGAAGAAATAATCGGAGAGCATCCGTGGCTTGTCGGAGAGCGGGGCGAGCGGAATATCGCGGCCCATGGAGCCAATCGGGTCCTCGCCCTTCACCGCCATCGGATCAAGGAAGAACTTCACGTCTTCCCGCGTATAACCAAATGCCTGCTGCATATCGAGCAGGGTCTCACTATCTGCCGCCATCGGACCGATTTCCGCAGGCAGGTCGGAAAGATGAATTTGCGTCTGGTCGAGCCAGTCCTGATAGGGATAGGCATCGGCCAAACCGGATTTGAGTTCCTCGTCGGAGATGATCCGGTGCTCTTCTAGATCGACCACCAACATCTTGCCCGGCTGCAGGCGCCATTTGCTGACGATTTTCTCTTCCGGGATATCCGGCAGCACGCCGACTTCGGATGCCATGATGACGAGGCCGTCATCGGTCACGATATAGCGGGCGGGGCGCAGTCCATTGCGGTCAAGCGTCGCCGCGATTTGCTTTCCATCCGTGAACGCCATCGCCGCCGGTCCATCCCACGGCTCCATCAGGGCCGAATAATACTCATAGAAGGCGCGGCGTTTCGGATCCATCAGATCGTTACCGCTCCACGCTTCCGGGATCATCAGCATCATCGCATGGGAGAGCGAATAACCGCCCATCACCAACAATTCGAGCGCATTGTCGAAGGTCGAGGAATCAGATGGGCTGTCGCCGATGACCGGCCACAGTTTCTCCAAATCGTCACCGAGGACCTTGGATTTCATATTATGGCGGCGGGCATTCATCCAGTTGATGTTGCCGCGCACAGTATTGATCTCGCCGTTATGGCAGAGGAAGCGAAACGGCTGCGCCAGACGCCAGGACGGGAACGTATTGGTCGAGAACCGTTGATGGAACAATGCCATTGCTGTTGCGAAGTCCGTATCCTGGAAGTCGAGATAGAATTTCGAGAGATTGGGCGCCAACACCATGCCTTTGTAAACCATGGTGTGTGCCGACATCGAGACGACGTAGAAATCCCGCCATGCGGTGGCATTCTTATCCCAAAGCGCGTGATGCGCCTGTTTGCGGATGACATAGAGTTTGCGCTGGAAAGCCTCCGAATCCGGTGTCTCCGGCCCGCGCTGAATCAAAACCTGCCGGATGATCGGCTCAGCGTCCTTGACGCTCTCGCCAAGGACGCTGTTTTCGACCGGCACATCGCGCCAACCGATCAAAATTTGTCCCTCACGCGAGATCGAGGTTTCGATTGCCTCCGCCGCGAGATCGCACTTCGTCGGATCGTTCGGCAGAAACACCATGCCGACCGCGTAGTCACCAACCGGCGGCAAGGTAATACCGCGCTCAGAGAAAACCTTGCGCATGAAGCCGTCAGGAATTTGAATCAAAATGCCCGCGCCGTCGCCTGCCAACGGATCGGCACCGATAGCGCCCCGGTGATCAAGGTTGTGGACGATCTCTAGCGCTTGGTGGACGATTTCGTGTTTCGGCTCGTTATGGATATTCGCTATGAAACCGAATCCGCACGCATCGTGCTCATTGGCGGGGTCATAGAGTCCCTGCTCAATAGGCAAACCAATATTGTTGCGCCGGATCTCGTGGCTCATGCGTTAACTCCCAATAGGCTCCGCGGAGGGCCAGATTAAATAGCAAGCTCCAGCGGAAACAGAAAATAGTTTCTTTCACCAAAATATAAATTTAATAATATCAAGGCTTTGAGATGGGGATTCCGGGTCTATTTTCAAGCCTGGGATCGTTTGATTTTAAGAATCCGTTAAAACCCGACAATTTGCCCCGTTTCAGCCGGAAAATATTCTCTCTCGTCCTCGTTCCTTAGATCTCTAATCTCAGGCCCAAATCCCGGATCGCGTGCC
Organism: uncultured Rickettsiales bacterium; assembly: GCA_963968305.1. GTDB lineage: Bacteria > Pseudomonadota > Alphaproteobacteria > UBA8366 > UBA8366 > UBA6544. Next base: position 4,993 of record CAXAGK010000317.1, read on the forward strand.
GCGTCCGGAGTGACAC
>CAXAGK010000318.1:0-5003 GCA_963968305.1 uncultured Rickettsiales bacterium
ATCCTGGAATTCCACGGCTATTGGAATAGCGGTGCGTCTTTGGATTGCGCACTGACTCTACCATCTTCTCGACGATGTGTTCCGGCGTCGGCGTATCCGGATTTCCCATCCCGAAATCGATGATATCGTCGCCGTTAGCGCGCGCTGCCGCCTTCATCTGGTTGACTTCAGCAAAGATGTAAGGAGGCAGCCGTTTGATCCGATAGAATTCTTCCTGCATTCGCTATAACCACTCCGACCGAGGTCAGGACCTTTCGAGATAGTCGATAAATATTTCCGTTCGCCTATTATGCGCTGCCCCCGTTTGGGACGTTTCGGCGTAGACCGGAGCCCGGTCGCCTTCCGCGACGACTTCCACGTTCTCTGGAGGAATGCCCTGGCGGATCAATTCATTCGCAACTGCATTAGCCCGCTTCAGCGACATTTTGAAATTCACCGCTTCACGTTGCGCAGAATTGAATGTCCGAGCGCCCATGCTGGAATGCCCGATGACCCGCACGCGTCCACCCATTTGCCCGAACACACCGGTTACGGCCTGGAGTATGGAGCGGTCTTGCGTCGACAATTGTGCAGAGCCGTCGCCGAAATAGATTGTTCCAACCTGTAACGATTTTTGAACGCCTTGCGACCTTTGCGTTACCGGCGCAACGGGAGCGGACGTAGACCGGCTGACGCTCGCCGGATTCGGCGGGCGAAGAGCGACCGTCCGTTCATTGAGCGAACCGCCAATCGGTGTCGCCACCGGCGGCGGTTTAGGAGCTTGATTAGGTTGCCCGACTGGTGTTGCAAACTGACGCCGAGCAACGGGAGCCGCGACCGGGCGTGTTGCCGGGACCGCCGGGCGTGTAACCACGGGTCGTCTGACCGCTCGTGCCACCCTGACAGGCGGCGGCGGTGGGGCGATGGTCGGCGCGCGCACTACAGCCGACGGCCTTGCGACGGGAGGCGCCGGAGCAACCGTTGGCGCCTGAATCGCGGCAGGTGGACGAATTGGAGCTGGCTGGCGGGCCGCGTTAGGGGTGCGCACGACTGTCGGCGGTGAGACAATACCCTGATTGGCGACCGGTGCCGGCGGTCGAACCACGGGCGCTCGGACACTAGGTGCGCGAACACTCGGCGCACGAACTGCAGGTGTTCGAACTGCAGGAGTGGGAACTGCCGGCGGACGTATCGCTGGGGGCGGCGCCACAGTTCTGGCGGTCGGACGGGCCACGGGACGTGTAATCGTCGGTGGAACGGCACTCGCCACTGACGGACTCGCCTGTCGCCGCACCGTCGCAGGTCGCGAGACTGGGCGGCTCGGCGTAATCGTGCTGGGCGGTCGCGGCTGTCCACCAAAGACCGCCGTGCTCTGACGCAGCTGCTGATCGGAATATCGCGCATTGGCGGTATCGGCGGCCAAACCTTCCGCAATTTCTTTCGTCTGCTCCTCAGAACTTGGCCTTTTTGGCCGTCCGGGAACGGAACCCAACTTCGGGAAACCTTTTTGCGTGGCGGAAGGTTTCCCGGCGGCAAGTGGCTTCTTCTGCTTGTGCTTGTCCTCGTCATCGTCGCCGAACCAGTTAACCGGGTTCAAGTTACGCACGACTGTTCGGGTCGTATCGCCGGCACTGCTGCATGACGCAACAACACCGCCTACGGCGATCACGAGCAGCACGCGCACGCACAGGCGCGCGGCGTTTGCCGATGACAACATATTCCACCAATTGGCAGGATTATGCATTTTCAGCCTCAACATCTTGTGTTTTCCGTATCACTGAAATCCGTTTATATATTTTAGCATGACCGACTGCCAGCCTTCATGCTAGAAGACGTCGATCAAATCAATACATCTTGCCCCCAATCGTACGCGGATTCCACCTGGAGGACGCAAATAACCGCATTCGGCGGGTCGCCTGCCGAATGCGGTTATGTTAACGATAGGCGAACATAAATGGCTGGGCGTCATAATGTCCGACACGAACAAAGACGAGAACGAATTACCCGACCCGGCCAAATACGCGGAACTCATGACAAATTTGGCGGAAAAGAGCCAAAAAATTGTCACGGCTTTCCTCGAACGCCACTCGCCGACGGATACGGGACAGATCGACCCTCTAAACGTCAGCGAAGCATTCATGGAATTGACCCGCCAGATGCTGAACAATCCAGCGAAGCTCGTCGAGGCGCAAGTCTCCCTTTGGCAAGATTACATGTCGCTTTGGCAGTCCACCGCACGCCACGCCCTTGGTGAAGAGAGCGAACCGGTGACGGCGCCAGAAAAGGGCGATAACCGCTTCCGCAACGACGCTTGGAATGACGATGGCCTCTTCGACTTTATCAAGCAATCCTACATACTAACGTCGAAATGGATTCAAACCACGGTTCACGATGTCGACGGACTGGACGAGAAAACCGCTGAAAAGGTGGATTTCTACACCCGTCAATACGTGGATGCGCTCGCCCCGACGAACTTTTTGCTCACCAATCCACAAGCCCTTCAGGAGACTTTTGACAGCAAGGGCGAGAACTTGCTCAAGGGACTTGAAAATCTGCTGGCGGATTTGGAGCGCGGCAAAGGCAAGCTCAACATCAAGATGGTCGACGAAGAGGCCTTCGAAGTCGGTGGTAATCTTGCGACCTCGCCAGGCAAAGTCGTCTTTCAAAATGAACTAATGCAGCTTTTGCAATTCAGCCCGTCGACCGAGACGGTCGCGAGTGTCCCATTGCTTATCATTCCGCCGTGGATCAACAAATACTACATCCTGGATCTGCGCGAGAAGAATTCCTTCATCCGCTGGGCCGTCTCTCAAGGGTTGACGGTATTTTGCATCTCCTGGGTGAATCCGGGCGGGAAGCTGTCGCAAAAATCCTTTGAAGATTACATGATCGAAGGACCGCTAGCCGCCCTCGCCGCGATCGAAGCAGCGACCGGATCGCGAGATGCGAACGTCATCGGCTATTGCCTGGGCGGCACGCTACTAGCCGCGACTCTCGCCTGCATGCGGGCCAATAATGACGACCGCATCAAATCGGCAACGTTTTTCACCAGCATGGTCGACTTCGAGGAACCGGGCGAGCTCGGCGTCTTCATCGATGACGATCAACTCGCCTTAATCGATGAGAAAATGAAGGACACGGGATATCTAGACGGCAGCGAGATGGCGTCGACCTTCAATATGTTGCGCGCCAACGACCTGATTTGGTCCTTCGTCGTGAACAATTATCTTATGGGCAAGGACCCGTTTCCTTTCGACCTGTTGTATTGGAATTCGGATTCCACGCGGATGCCCGCGGCCATGCACAGTTTCTATCTCCACAAGATGTATCGCGAAAATAAACTCGTGGAGCCGGGCGGCCTCACCTTCATGGACACACCGGTCGACTTAAGGTCCATCGATACACCGGCCTTTATCCTGTCGACACGGGAGGACCATATCGCCCCCTGGAAATCGACCTACCGGGCAACCCAGCTCTATAAAGGACCGGTTACCTTTACTCTGGCCACTTCCGGACATATCGCTGGGGTGGTCAATCCGCCGGAGCCGGAAAAATACGGCTATTGGACAAACTCCAAGAAACCAAATGACCCAGAAGCTTGGTTCAAGGGTGCCAAAGAACACAATGGTTCCTGGTGGCCGACATGGCGAAAATGGCTGAAGAACTTCGAAGGCAATAAAACCGCAGCCCGCGTACCTGGCGACGGAGACTTGCAAGTCCTGGAGGATGCGCCCGGCAGTTACGTCAAAGTCCGAACCCTATCGGATTGAAAGAAAGAAGGACGACTGCGATGAGCGGATTCCAGGTACTGCGCACCAACCATACAAGCTTCACCGTATCCGATCTTGATCGGACTTGCGGCTTTTTCGTCGATGCGCTGGGTTTCGAAGTCATTTCCCGAGCGCCACGCGACCCAGCCGTCATTCGTGACATCACAGGCGTCGAGGGTGCGGATATTGAGGTCGCCTATGTTCAAGGCCCAGGGCACCGCTTGGAATTGATCCAGTATCTGGCGCCCGTCGAGCGTGGGAAAATAGAGGCTCACCCCTGCGATACAGGTTTCGCACACCTTGCCTTTGATGTGACGGATATAGATGCGGCCATCGCCGCGTCACAGGTATATGGCTTCCGTCCGATAAACTCGCCGACCCCGATCGACAAGGGCCCAAACGCCGGCAGCCGAGTTGTCTACCTCCGCGACCCGGACGGTGTCACCATCGAGTATATCGAAAAAGACGAGTGATCGAACCTCTCAGGATTTCCTGAGCGGAAACCTAAGTCTTCCTTATTCCGCCGCCTCACCCACTGCCAGCCCATCGAACCCCGGCAGCATGCGTGCCAATCCTTGCTTGAGGAAACTCTCCCGCATCGCGTTACCGTTTCCCGCATGAGCAAACATTCCAGAAGCTGGGGTCGGCGACACCACTTCGAGCCAGTGACCGGGCTGCGGTCCGGCGCCCTCCGCTGCCACCGGCAAAGGATAGTCATCTTCGATGGCCGGCGCTTTCAGAATTTCCATGCAATCCCAAGAAGCCTCGAGTGGGATATTGTTCGGGTCGAAGAAATAGATCGATCACATAGTGCCATGATCGACCGCGCCCGACACTTCGAAGCCTGCCGCATCGATCTTGTCCTTCAACGCGAATAACGCTTCCTTGCTCTCCACGGTGAAGGAGACGTGATCACACCCAATCGGCTCGCGCGTCGGCTAACCATGGGATTTCCCCTCCGCATCGGGCTCGCTCCGGCGTATTCGAAGAAGGCGACCTGTCCCGTCCCCATTTGGAAGAAATAGTGCCGATATCCGTCGTGTCCGATTCCGGCCTGAAGCGTCATACCCAGAAGATCGCGGTAGAATCGCACGGTCTTCGTCATGTCGTCCGTGATGAACGCCAGATGATTAAGTCCCTTGATCAGCATAAGCCGTCCTCCTCGCGTATTACGTAGGACGGGACTCTCTCACAAGCGGTATTCAGGCGCGAGACAATTGGTCGTGCGTTTGTGCAAACCGATTTGCGAAAATG
>CAXAGK010000319.1:0-5002 GCA_963968305.1 uncultured Rickettsiales bacterium
GTCAGGCGGCCGTCTATCTCGCCAACGACTACTGTGCTGCGCGCGCCGAACAGAATATCGCCAGGGCCATGATAATCCGCGCCGAAATTGATGAAAGCGCCAATCGTACGCTCTGGTCCGACAATGCCGGCAATCGTCTCTTCATTCAGACCGTTTTGGACGGAGACCACATAACCATCCTCCGCGAGGTGAGGTTTCAGGGCCTCGGTCGCGGCTGCCGTGTCTTGGCCTTTCACACAGAGCAGGACTTTACGAAAACGGCCGTCCAAGGACGACGGTGTGGCGGCCTCAAGGGGTGTTGTGAACTCGTCGAACGGCCCTCTGATGGTGAGGCCAGTTTCGTTCATAGCGTCGACATGGTCCGAGACGAGATCGACCATCAATACTGGCCGGCCAGCCCGCGCCAAATAGGCGCCAATGGTGCCGCCGATGGCCCCCGCGCCCCAGATCAAGATCGGAGCTTTGTCCGTCTCTATCGTCATGTCCATCTCCCGGGTTAGCCTAGTTGTTTTGCGAGGCCATCAGATCGAGCGCCCCCTGAAGGATGTAGCTTGCGGCCATTTTATCGACCACTGCACTGCGTTTTCGCCGCGACATATCCGCCTCATTCACCAGCACTCTTTCGACGGCCATGGTGGAGAGGCGTTCGTCCCAGAACGCAATGGGAATGTCGAAGCGCTCCAATAGATTGGCGGCGAATTGTCGGGTCGACTGAACCCGTGGTCCGTCCGAGCCGTCCATGTTTTTCGGCAAACCCAATACCAGGCCGCCGATTTGCCGCTCGTCGATAATTGCTTTCAACGCGAGCGCGTCGGACGTGAATTTCTTACGCTGGATCGTCTCAAGTGGTGAGGCGATCATGAAGCCGGAATCGGAAATCGCGAGACCAATGGTCTTCGATCCGAGGTCGAGGCCCAACAGCCGCTCTCCCCGTTTGACGGTTTTCCGAAGGTCGTTCATTTCTACAATGGTCATGGGCCGTATTCTCCCGCGACCAAGTTGGCGAGGCCAGAGCGAAAATGCCGAGAGGTTGCCGGATCGAGCCGAAAGGATGATATTAAACGCGGCTCGAAACCTCGGGCTGGTGTCACACGGGTCTTACATTCAAACGAGTACCATGGTCGAAATCGATCAGAATTTCCGTTTGCGCGTGGCAGCGCATATCAAGTCCATCGGCGATGCGCCTGATCAATTCGAAGCATGGCGTGCCGATGAGATTGCCGAATTGCTGGCGCCGATGCCGGTTGAGGGTTCGCAGTTTAAATTTCTGGCCTCCCGGACCGGCAGCAGCTCCGAAGGGGTGGCGGCCGGGGTCGGCAATGTGCAGATCTCCGACGAGGAGAAGAAGCACGAATGGAGCATCGGTGATCGGTCGTTCCGGTGCGGTGCGTATGTCGTCTCGAAGAAAAGCGATCGCGATTTCGAAATCCGCCATGTTGGCGATGTGGAGCCCGAAATGGAAGCGGGTGAGCTGATGCGATTGTGTTTTGAGAACGGCCGCTGGGAAGCTCAGCTCAACGCGCCGCGCACATTCTCGCTCGGTCCCCTGATGCTTGTCCTCGGCGGCCGGTTCGAGTTGTGGAAGACAGGGGCTTAAAGACCTCCATCCTAACCCTCCCCCGCAAGCGGGAGAAGGAATTTGAACCAGCCACTCGGTAACATCCCCTCTCCCGCTTGCGGGGGAGGGTTAGGGTGGAGGTTAGCGCACCGCCCTTAACCTATCCTCCCAGCCCTCTGGCACTACGATCTCCCGCGCCACGGAGTATCCGAGAATGCCGTTATGAGCGAAGGTGATGGCGTTGGTGCGAAGCGGGTCTCCGCTGACCGCCACCATAAAATCATCCGGGCGGAAGGTGATCGGCACCATGCGGTTGGGGTCGTCACTCTCGGCGAATTCCCTCGGAGCGCGGCGTAGGTTTACCTGATCCTTAAGGTCCCGGATCGGGTGGTCGGTCCACTCGCCAAGGTACCGTTCGAACTCCCAAGCGGGTATGCGGCAATGATCGTAGAGATACTGTTTCACCCGCTCCTTCGTCCATCCATCCTTCGCCAAGGTCTTCGCCAGGATCGGGCTCAACACCAGCAGCGGGCGCAAGGTGCCGGGCGACGTGCCGATGGTGAAGACTAATTGCCAAGTGTTCTGCTTTAGCACCGCGTCGGCGAGGAACGGCATCATCTTCTCGCCAGTATTACCGGTCGCTGATGCGATCAAGTTGCTGCCGGTATAGCGCGCAATGCTCACTGCGCTCTTGCCCTTAGCGATGCCGAGGTCTTCCGCAGTCGTTGGCCAGCCGATCTCGTCCAGCACCTCCTCGTTCTCCGCCATCACGACACGCCAGGTGTTGCCGAAGGTGCATTTGTCATTCTTATGCAGCAGGAAACCGGCAAGATTTCGCAGGGCCAGCCGCCAGAATCGCCCGACCGAGGTGTTCGGTTGGAAACCGTCGCGGAGCACGCCTTGCTCGTCGTTGAAACGCAGTTGGTTTGCGACGGGACCATTGATGGTGATCAGGGTCTCGCCGCCCGGTGTGTTACCGGAATGCTCAACCCCATAATCTGGATCGCCCATGGCTTCAATCAGAGCGATCAGCACGGGCATGTATTCGGGGCGACAGCCCGCCATCACACCGTTGACCGCGACCGACCATATGGTGGCGGCACGGCTATCGGGTAACAGGATCGCCAACACTTCGTCCGGGTCGCGGTCGGTGAACGCGAGGAAGGCTTGGACGCGTTCTGCGGTTGGCGGGATGATCGGCAACCCATCGCTCCATTCGTTCTCTACGAAAAGTCGATTGATCTCGTCGATGGTGCCGGAGAAGACGATCTCGTGTGGTTCCGGGTCTTTGACTGTGGCGACCTCGTCCGGCATCTCCGTCAAATTGCGCACCACATCGTCCACGGTAACGCCAAGGACATTCTCGTTGAGCTCGTCCGTGCTCTGTGTGCCCACATGGCCTGGCACTAGGGCGACCGGCAGGTTCGGCAGGCCGAGCCCGACGCTGGTCGTACCCGCTTGTCCGATGAAACCCTCACAGACGAGGGAAGAGGAAGGAACTCCGGCTTTCTCGGCAGCTGCGCTTGCCCGCAACACGGCGGGCGTACAGCTGCCTCAACAACCCATGCCGGAAATGACGGCGTCGACCCCCATCGACTTCATCGTCTCCGGCAGGTCGGCGAGAATTTGCCGCTCGTCCGCTCCGTGGGTCGAGCCGAAATCCTTCCAGCTCACGAATTTGACCGTGGGGTAGCGTTCCTTCAGCCCTTGTTCGAGGAGGTCAAAGACCTCGTCGCCGCGAAAGAGAAAGTCCCACAATTGCGCGACCGTCTTGCCCTCCAGCGTATCGAGCCGAGGTGCGACCGGCGCAATTTCCATCTGCCGGGCGGCGCGCGGCCAAACCACATCGTGAATTTCTGAGTTTCTGAGCATGTCTCGTTATCCTCCAACCGTCATTCCCGCAAAGGCGGAAATCTAGAATGCCTGCCCTATCGAACTGGATTCCCGTCTTCGCGGGAGTGCCAGTCGATCGGTGCGTTAATCTAGAAATTAAATTGGGTTGTTGGGACAGAGGTTCGAGGGGCTGGATTTGCGGAGTCGCCGAGTCGCATATCTCGATCTACCCTCATTCTAGGACATATTAGCCCGGAGGGCATGGCGATGACACGGACATACGAAACCGTCGACGCTGACGGTCATATTCTTGAGCCGCTCACCTTATGGGATGATTATATCGACCCCGCGTTCCGCGAACGCCGGCCGCAATTCGTCGTCGATGAGAACGGCGCCGAACGCATTACCGTCGAGGGGAAGCTCTTGGGCAATCCGCGGGGGATCGGCAGTCTTGGCTCTATCGGTGTTCGGCAGGGCGACGTTCAGGTCAACACGCTGAAATACGCCGAGGGGCGTAAAGGCGGGTTTGACCCGCACACGCGGATCGTTGATATGGATGCGGACGGCATCGACGCCGCGTTTCTCTATCCGAGCCTCGGCCTCTTTACCGGTGCCATCGAGGCCCCCGACCTATCCGCCGCCTCGTGCCGCGCCTACAATCGGTGGCTGGTCGATTACTGCAATCCGTATCCCGACAGGCTTTTTGGTGTCGCGATGCTGCCGATGCAAACTGTCGAGAACGCGATGGCGGAAATGCGCTACGCGCGCGAGACGCTTGGAATGTGCGGCGGGTTTCTACGCCCGAATCCGTATCACGGCAAAAAGATGCTGAGCGACCCTATGTACGCGCCATTTTGGCATCTCGCCGAAGAGCTCGATTTCTCCATCGGCTTCCACGAAGGGTCGACCAATGCCATGCCGACCGTCGGTGTTGATCGTTTCGAGGAAGATCGCGCGGCCCGGCATATGGTCTCCCACACCATGGAAATGATGCTCGCGGCCTTGAGCGTGATCTGGGGCGGGGTAGTGGATCGCCATCCGAAACTGCGCATCGCCTTTCTGGAATCAGGCGGCGGCTGGATTGCACCGTGGCTCGACCGGATGGATCGGCATTTCGACGACAAGGGCTTTAACGAATTCGCACCGTCGATGCGCCCGAGCGAACTGTTTGAGCGCAATTGCTGGATTTCCTTCGAGCCGGTAGAGAACAGTATTGGTGTGTTGGCCGACTATATCGGTCCGCACAAAATCATGTGGGCGACTGACTACCCGCATCAGGACGGCTTCTTTCCCGGTGCACCGCAGATGATGCGTGATCGGCTGGGAACGTTGTCCAAAGAAGCGGCACATCAGGTGATGGCCGGCGGCGCACTCGGCTTTTACGGTATGAACTGAGCGGAATGATAGATCAGTGGTCCGGCTTGGACGTGGGATGCCGTAGTGGAGAATTCCAAATCATCTACGCGGCATTCTCATGATCGCTTGTTGCGATTTTCCCTTAAGATTCCGTGTGCAAGACCATCAAGGTTGAGGAACGGAGGCATTAACAATTCGAAATTCGATCCCAAGCTATCGCCTCGACATTACCTTACTCTCCTTACTATTCCGGCC
>CAXAGK010000320.1:0-4994 GCA_963968305.1 uncultured Rickettsiales bacterium
CTTCGCATCCATCAGCGCCACCATTTGCCCGGTGGCGTCCTCGGTCAGGATATAGAGCCCTTGGATATAAGGCAGATCGCGCGCCGGATTGTCGGGATCGCCGCTCTGCCACTTGCACCCGGCAAAACCTAGCGTCGGGGCGGCGCTTGCCATGGCACTATAAAAGCGCGGCCCGTGCCGATGGAAGAATATCTTCGGCGGCATGAACAACCCGCCCTTTGCCTTCTCCCGGAAAAGCTCTTCCAGAATATCGACGATCTCGCCCATCCCAAGGCAGAGCCCGTCGAGAGCCGCCGCGTTGAGATAGCGTATGGGATGTGAGGGCAAGGATTACTCCTTCGTGACGATCAACCCGTCGAGTGCCACCGCCCCTTCGCCTTCGGGTAGGACCAGCAGGGGGTTGACGTCGATGCTGTCGAGCACGTCGGCGTTTTTGTCGGCGAAGACGGAGACGCGGGCGATAGCTTCCGCAACCGCTTCGATGTCGGCTTTTTGTGTGCCGCGCGCCCCCTTGAGAATGGCGGAACCTTTCAAGCGGTTGATCATTTCCATGGCTTCGCGCTTGCCGAAGGGCGCGCGCATGAAGGTCACGTCTTTCAGGACTTCGGTAAAGATACCGCCGAGACCCGCCATCACGACCGGGCCGAAGACCGCATCGCTTTGCACACCGAGAATCATTTCCGTGCCGTTGGTGACCATGCGGCCGACCATAATGCCGTCGATCTTGGCGTCGGGATAGGCAGCTTTTGCCCGCTCCATGATCTCGTTATAGGCAGATATTACCGCCCCGTCATCGGCAAGGCCGAGGGCCACGCCGCCAATCTCCGTCTTATGCAGGATATCGGGAGAAACGATCTTCATTACAACGGGATAGCCGATCTCAGACGCGGCGCTAGCGGCGTCATCGGCGCTGTTGGTGAGTTTTTCTTGGGCGCTCGGCACGCCCGCCTCGGCAAGAATTGCCTTGGCTTCCATCTCGTTATACTTGCCGGGCTTGAGGGTTGGCGCTTCCGGCATTCCTTCGATTGACGGCAGGCCCTTCTGAAAACCTTCCTCGATCTTGGCGAGGGCCGCCACGACCTCAAGCGCGCGATACGGCTCTGCGATACAGGGGAAGCCCGCTTCCTCGAATTTGTCGAGAACGTGTTTCGGCCCCGTGACCGACATGAGGATCAGGGCGTCCGGATACTTCTCGCGGATTGGCTTCAATGCTTCGATGATCGATTCCGACAATTGTTCTGAATAGGCCAGGAAAGCAAAGAATCCTACGACGGCGTCGTAATTGCCTTCGCCAAGAATCACATCGAAGTTTTTGGTGATCAGCGACAGGTCGTTATAGACCATCGCCGTGAAATCGACCGGGTTGCGCGTGCCGGCGAAGGGAATGAGTTCCTTCAGTTTCGCCTGTGCCGCGTCAGGCAGAGGTTCCATTTCCAGCCCCGCATCGGAGGCCGCGTCTGCCATCATGACGGCGGCACCACCGGAGATCGATCCGACCGCGACGTTGCGGCCTTTTGGCAGCACGCCGTTGCTAGCCGCGTGGGTGATGTCGATCAATTCGTCGACCGTGAGGCAGCGATAGGCGTTATAACGCTCGAACACCGCGTCATAGACTTGATCGGCACCGGTGAGCGACGCCGTGTGTGAGGCAGCAGCCTGGGTGCCGACATCGGAGCGCCCCACCTTTTGGATCAGCAACGGCTTCCGCGCTTCGTAGGCGAGGCGCAGGGCTTCTTCCAGGCGCGCGCCGTCTTTACAGCCCTCGATATAGGCACAGATGACGTCGGTGCCAGGATCTTGCGACATGAAGGCGATGCATTCGGCGACGTCGACATCGACCTCGTTGCCGGTCGTCACCCAATAGGAGAACCCGATGCCCTTCTCGCGGCCAAGCACGAAGCAGTGCGAGCCGAAGGCGCCGGATTGGCTGACCATGCCGACATTGCCGACCTTGGGCATACCGTGAGTGAAGCTGGTCGAGAATGTCGCATAGATGTGGTTCTTCGGGTTGAAGTATCCGAGACAGTTCGGCCCGACAATACGCATTCCGGCGTCCTTGCCGATCTGCTTGAGGCGGGCTTGATTGGCGATACCTTGTTCACCCGCTTCGGCAAAACCGGACGTCAACGTGACCAACGCCTTCACACCCTTTCGGGCACAGGCCTCGGCGGTCTCCAGCGCCAAATGCTCAGGCACCGCCATGATCGCCATATCGACCGGGCCATCGACATCCTCAATGCTGGGGAAAGCGGGCAGTCCTTGGACCGTGTCGCGGGTTGGGTTGATCGGATAGAAGTCGCCTTCGTAGCCGTATTCTTTGAAGAACCGGACGGGAATACCGCCGATCTTGCTCGGGTTGTCGGAGGCGCCGAGAACGGCGCAAGCCCGTGGCCAGAACATTGCGTTGAGTGTTTCAGCACTTTTGAGGAGATCGGACATGCCCGTAAGGTTCCCTAGATCGTTATTGTTTTGGTGCGCCGTCGTTTATTCGGGACGCTGCATAGTAAAAATTGTGTCAGAATTCACGACTGCATAGTCCTGATATCCAAGTCGGGCGATTGGTCGCATCTTGCCGACATCGACCTGGCCGTCTTCGGTGATGAAATCGTCCTTGATATGAATGCCGATGACTTGCCCAAAAATGACGCAATAGACGTCGTTCGGGCCGTCCCCCGGAAGCTCAACCGTCTTGATGTGCTTGCACTCGAGATGCACCGGCACTTCTGCGACGCGCGGCGGCTTTACCGTGATGGATGCCTCCGCAGTGAGCCCGGCCAACGCCAGTTCATCGACGTCCTTGCCGACGGCGGCTGCTGTCGCATTCATCGCCTCGCGGGTCTCCCACGTGGTAATGTTGCAAACGAATTCGCCGGTCTCTTCAATATTGCGTTGAGAATCCTTGTGATCGTCGTCGGGCGACGAACTGCCGCGACTGGCGGAGAACATTACTGTCGGTGGGCGATAAGAGACGGCGTTGAAAAAGCTGTAGGGTGCCAGGTTTACGATTCCGGCAGTGTCGACGGAAGTGATCCAGCCGATTGGGCGCGGAATGACCAGGCTGTTGAAAGGGTTCTTTGATAAGCCGTGATCGGTCTTTCCAGGTTCATAGAACATGGCTGTATCCCGTTTGGTGAAAGGTGAGTTGTCTAGATCAAACAGTTTCGATGGAAACGCCGTACTCCATTCCGGCATCTTCGAGCCAGGTCCAGAGATATTCGGCAAAGGACCGACGGGCGAAAATCCGATATGTCGTCTCGTCGATCTGATTTAGGGTGATCTGTGCCTTGGCCAAATTGGTTTGAACGACGGAATCGGCCTCAAATACGCGAGGGTGCAGGTCGATCGTGCAGCCCTTGGCGAGCACGTCGCGTGCCTTTGCTCCGGCGATCTCAACGGCTGCAAAGGCATCACCGATTTCGACCGCCGCTGCGTTAAAGGCCGCGAGCTCTTGGCGGATTTCGTTCACAGATGGCAGGGCAGCGCCGTCACCGACTAGCCACCAGCGATCCGGCCCCATCCAGAACACGGTGAGGGCTTCATTCTTTGCCGTGCCGGGAGATTCCGACGGTATGTTCACTCTAAGCACTTGGTAGACCGCACTGGCAAACGCGTCGCTCCAGGCACCGCGCAGTTCGATTATTTGCGGCACCGGTAAGACCGTCAGATGGACGCCATTTTCATCTTCTGTTTGGGCACGAGCGGCGAGGCCGAGGTGATCGAGCGGGCCCTGGCGTTGTGCGGGATTAGCCATGGAGGCGCTTTCCTTCCGGATCGAAGAAGACCGGGCTGGTGACGGTTGCCGTGACCGTTCGGCCGTCCTCTAGGGGAAGGCGCACCGGTTCACCTAATTTCGCGCGACCGTTTTCCAGCATGGCGAGCGCGATGGATCGACCGAGTGTCGGGCTGTAATAGCTGGATGTGACGTGGCCGAGCGTCTTCATTGGAGGTTTCGGCAAAACGCGCTCCACAATATGCGCACCCTCGGGCAGCACTTCTTGGGCATCCGTCGTCAACAATCCGACAAACTGGCGGCGTTCCGGTACCGTCATGTCGGCACGCGAGAGGGAACGCTTGCCGAGGAAGTCCTTTTTCTTCGAGACCAAACCACCCATGCCGAGATCGTCCGGCGTCACTGTGCCGTCGGTGTCTTGTCCGACCGCGATGTATCCTTTCTCCGCACGCAGCACGTGCAAGGCTTCCGTCCCGAATGGCACAAGTCCAAATTTTTCACCAGTGGTCACACAGGCATTCCAAAGGTCCATGCCATAGCTCGCTGAAACATTGATTTCGTAACTCAGCTCGCCCGTGAAACTTACCCGGAAGACGCGGGCCGGCAGACCGGCGACGGTTCCTTCGCGCCATGTCATGAAGGGGAAGGCTTCGTGCGAGATGTCCATTTCGGTCAGCGATTCCAAGAGCGTGCGGGCGTTCGGCCCCGCGAGGTTAACCGTTGCGTATTGCTCCGTGACGGAAGCGCAGAAGACCTGCATCTCCGGCCATTCAGTTTGCAGCCATTCCTCAAGCCAACCCAGCACATGGGCCGCATTGCTGGTTGTCGTGTGCATCAAATAGTGGTTTTCGCCGAGGCGCGCCGTGACGCCGTCATCGAAAATCATGCCGTCTTCACCGCACATCAAACCGTAACGGCATCGACCGACCTTCAGAAGGTCCCATTTGTTGGTATAAACCCAGTTGAGAAGCTTGGCGGCGTCGGGGCCCTGGATGTCGATTTTCCCAAGCGTAGTTGCATCTAGAATACCAACCGCATTTCGGACGGCATGGATTTCTCGGTGGACCGCGTCCCATTTCCTTTCGCCCGGTTTTGGGTAATAGAAGGGCCGCCGCCATTGGCTAACCAACTCGAATGCGGCACCCGCACGTTCGTGCCACGCATCCATTGGTGTCTTGCGCAGCGGATCCGCTAATATGGGACAGAAATGGCGCGCGGCCGTGGCGGACGAAGTAGCAGTAAGATACAGGGCACGGAAAGTCGT
>CAXAGK010000321.1:0-4982 GCA_963968305.1 uncultured Rickettsiales bacterium
GTCCCAAGGGGTCCATCGGCCGGATGTCCACGCCATCGGCCTTGGTGTCAACCAGCAAGAGCGACATCCCTTTGCGCCCGGCTTCCGGATCAGTCTTCGCCGCGACCACCAGATGGTCCGCCACATGGGCGTTGGTGATGTAAACCTTTTGGCCCGAGAGCACCCAATCGTCGCCGTCCGGCACCGCGCGGGTTTTGATGCGCGCCAGGTCCGACCCGCCAGAGGGTTCCGACATGGCAATCGCCATCTTCAGGCGGCCCGCAAGCAATTCCGGCAGTAATTCGCCCTTCATCCAATCATTGCCGTTTCGCGCCAATTGCATCCCGCCATAGATCACCGTGGTCATGAACGCGGAAGTGATCCCGGGATGCACATAGGCAAGCGCCTCGATAAACACCGCCATGTCCTTATAGGATGCATCCGCGCCGCCGAGTTCCTCCGGATAGGGCAACCCGAGCCACCCTTCCATGGCCAACACCTGGAATGCCTCGTCTGGATAGGCGGAAGCCTTCTCCAATTCCTCAATTTTCTCCAGCGGCAATTCCCGCTCCATGAGCCCGATAATGGCGTCGCGGATCATGAGCTGATGGTCGGTAAATCCGAAACTTTTGTATGTCACGAAAGCGTCTCCAGGAGGTTTGGCACGGCAGGCACGAATTTAGGCGCGGACGCGAGTGCCGCAAGGCGTTCGCTTGACCCGCCGCCGCTCTGGCGCAATTTCCCTCCCGGACCTCACGACAATGAAGAAGGAAGTCGGAATGAAATTTCTCGTCATGCCCGGTGATGGAATCGGACCCGAGATTGTGCCCGTCGCCGTGGCGGCGTTGAAAGCGCTCGATAAGAAGCTCGGCCTCAACATTGCGTTGGAGGAAGTGCCGATCGGGTTCGCGAGCCTGGAGACTGCCGGCAATACCTTCCCCGACGAAGCCTTGGCGAAAGCGGGAGAGAGTGACGGGGTGATCATGGGGCCAACGGATACCCTGGCCTACCCGCCCCTTGCCGAAGGGGGACGCGGGCCTTCCGCCTTCATGCGCACCGGGCTCGATCTCTACGCCAATATTCGCCCAGCGAAGACCCGGCCCGGCGTGCCGTCCGCCGTCGATAGCATGG
The DNA here is from genome assembly GCA_963968305.1 of uncultured Rickettsiales bacterium. Classification (GTDB taxonomy): domain Bacteria; phylum Pseudomonadota; class Alphaproteobacteria; order UBA8366; family UBA8366; genus UBA6544. The sequence goes on from CAXAGK010000321.1 coordinate 1,111, forward strand.
ACCTAGTGTTTGCCCGCGAGAATACCGAAGGTTTTTATGCCGACCGATCCATGCATCTCGGCAATGGAGAAATGATGGTGACGGAAGATGTCGCCATTGCTGTCCGCAAGATCACCCGCGAAGCGTCGCAGAAGATCGCCGAAGCGGCCTTTAAGCTCGCCCTGCAGCGGCGCAAGAAGGTGACCATTGTCACCAAGCGCAATGTTTTAAAGATGACCGACGGATTGTTTCACGACACCGTGCGAGAAGTTGGTAAGAACTATCCCGACGTCGAGGTCGACGACGTCATCATCGACGCCATGTCGGCGCTGATGGTGCGCACGCCGGAGGCATTCGATGTGGTCTGCACGTCGAACATGTATGGCGATATCCTCTCCGACCTCGGCAATGAGCTGGCGGGTGGGCTTGGCCTCGGTGGAACGATCAACGCCGGCGACGCCCATGTCATGGCGCAATGCGTCCACGGCTCCGCCCCCGACATCGAGGGCCAGGATATCGCCAATCCGACCGCCATGGTATTGTCGCTGGCAATGATGTTGGACTGGATCGCCGCCCGCGAGCAGGACAATAAGTTGAAGGAAGCCGGACATTTGTTGAACGTAGCGCTCGACGCGCAATTGGCTGACCCCTCGACATGTACCCGCGACCTTGGCGGGCCGCTCGGCTGCAAGGCATTTGGCCAAGCACTGGTTAAGCGATTGGAGGACTAGAGATGAGTACAGACGCTGAAATCCGCGCCGTCGCGGAACGCCGTTTCGCCGAACACCGCGACCGGGAGAAATATTCCCCGCTCGGCGGAATGATGCTCGACAGCGTAGACGATGGATACCGGGCGATGGAAAAACTGGTCGAGCTTTGGCAGAGCCGTGGCCCCGTTGGCGGCTACAAAATTGCCCTGACATCGAAACCAATCCAGGAGCTCTGCGGGGTCGACCAACCGTGCGGCGGCTTCGTCTTCCGGGAGACAATTCACCCATCGGGCAGCGAACTCTCGCTTGGTGATTTTAACGGGTTGGCGCTGGAATTCGAATTGGCCGTGCGGATCGGCAAGGACATTCCGGCCGCCTCGGCTCCGTTTACGGCGGAAAGCGTTCGCGAGTATGTTGCTGCCTGCCATCCGGCTTTCGAACTGATCGATGATCGGCGGGCGGACTACGACACGCTCGATGCGATTTCAATGTTGTCGGACAATATATGGTGTGGCGGCGTGGTGCTGGGGCCCGAGGTTGCCGACTGGCAGGAGTTCGACCTGACGGCCAACCCAGTGCATCTGATCTGGAACGGTGAGCGCGTTGAGGAAAGCAAAACCGGTGCGGCGATGGGAAATCCAATGGAGTCTCTCGCATGGCTCGCCAATCTAGCGGCCGAGCGTGATTGGCCAATGCGCAAAGGCATGATCGTCATTACCGGCTCCACCCTGGCCACCAAGGTGCCAGAGCCCGGCGATAACGCGATCTACACCATCGAAGGCATGGGCGATGTCGAAGTTTCAATTAGGGCGTAATCTTTCGCCCTAATTTTCCGGCGCATCGATCCAAAGCGCGCATATGAAGACCATGTTGAACGTATCGTCGTCGACCGGGAGCGGCATCATGATCCGCTCAGCATAGACGCACCAACCCCGCGGTTCGACAAAAGGCGTGTCGGCGAAACGAATATCCCGTCTTTCTGCGATATGCTGGTAATGCGCCAAAACTCTATCCGCATCGGCACCAAAATAAGCGTCGCCAACAAATTTCTCAGCCAGAGCAAAGCCGCATTTGTAGACAACATCTGTGCCGACCAGTCGGTATCTCAAGCGAGATGGATCATGTTCCATATCGACGGGAATGACATTTGGCAAAAATGTCGGGATCTCCATGGGATCGATATCCGCGCGCGACGGCATTCTACGCCCGTGACGTTTACTATCCAAATAATTGTAAATCTTCTGAATCTTAGGATTACAATCTCTGAGAGAATCAAGGGAAGTATTTTAGTGCACTGCACTGACGGCAATAGTGTTACTATAATTATACCGTGTATTAAATAAATTAAAATTTCATTTAATTAATTATATTAAATAATTTAAATACCGACGATACAAATACAATATTTATATCGTCGGTATTATTTTTTACTACTTTAAAGGAGAATAATTTGTTGGCTGCAACAGCACATTATTCATTTCCATAAGATATGGCCCACCTTTCTTCAAAAATGCACGCCAGCCGTCGTCTTGGCTCGATCCCGCGCGGGCCGCAGCGCGGGCGCTCAAGTCCGGATATGACCATAGATGAGAGACTTCGTTCGGTTGCCCCGCCTCTGTATGCCAAAGACCGACAAGCTTCGAATACTTCTCGCGATGCGGGAGTGCCTCCTTGAAATGATTGATCCAAGGCCCCGCCCCACCGACGGAGGTCCGATAATAGCGGTATTCGTAGACATTGCCCTCACCTTCCGGCGGTGTGAAATCAGTCTGCGGATTTAACAGGCGAATGTCCTGGCGTTTGACCCATTCCTTAACGACTCCGACATATTTTTCAGTCCAATCCTTGTTCTGCGACAGCTTTGCCCGCAGGTCTTCGCGATGGGCATAACTTTCGTAGCGCCACAGATGCCACACTTGGTTCAATTGTCCGACATCGCTGGTCCAATAACCGCAATTCACGCCATAGTCGTTTCCGCGAACCGGACGCCCCACTTCTTCTGCGTGCTTAAGGTATTTCGGCAATTCGGTTGGCAAAAAGGAATAGGTACGCATTTCATAGAGCATGGTCGTCGCCTCGCATTCGAATTTGATAACGTTATGATAAAGTTGGCGCTCTCACAGTTTAGTGCCAGCCCCAGCACCGGTTCACGATGGTTTTGTCAGCCGCCTTCGTCCGACAGAGCGGACAAATCGAAAGATGCGGTCTCTCCGATCAACTCTATCAAATTGGCCGATGCCGCCTGTACAATCTCTTTACCAGCCTCCGCGGTCGCCTGCGAAGGGTCACCGACAGCGCCAGAAGAGTTCAGATCTTGGGCCATCCAGCCGAACTGTATATTTCCCGTCGCGCTGAGATACCGACACTTCTCGACAAGCTCAGCTGCAAAGGACGGGAAAGCTTCCGCCTGGCTCATGTCGACGTGCTCCGGATCGAGGTGCAGCATCACCGAAGTCTCAATCAGACCACCATGAATGCCGTGCTCCAACTCCTCCGCATCCGCAAAGGCTTCAAGCGCGACCATGCGATACCAACTCGCGGCGACGGCCAAGACATCGTAATGCACGCGCAGTTCCCGCACGGCGATGCGCATCAGATCGGAATTCCCGCCGTGGGAATTGAATAAAATGAATCGCCGAAATCCGAGTGCCGCCGCTTGCGCGACCGTGGTCGTCCAGTGATCAATCAATGTGGACGGCGGATAAGACAAAGTCCCAGGGAACGCTTCATGTTCGGCGCTGTAGCCGATGGATTGCGACGGCAAAATCACAAATGGCAAATTGTCCGGCGCGCGTTCAACAACCGCACTTAAGATGCCCTCGTTAATCCGCAGGTCCACGTCAAGGGTAAGATGAGGGCCGTGTTGTTCAATCGCCGCTAGCGGCAGGATCACCACCGTATCCTCGCGATCAATTTCAGCGAAATCCGCTGATTTTAAATGTCGCCAATATCTTGAAACCGTCATACCTTGTTCGCCTGCTTGACGTTTATTCTACCCTCAGCTTCATTCGGAGAGACTGAACTCTACCACGGGCGCAACTTCATGTTGATCATTCAAATTTCGGATATGCACGTTAAGGCTCCGGGCGAACTCTACAAGGAAAAGGTGGACACTCAGGCCCACATGGCGCGAGAAGCTGGTTAAGATCGGAGCCAAGGTCGTCAAACATGGCCGATACGTCA
>CAXAGK010000322.1:0-4967 GCA_963968305.1 uncultured Rickettsiales bacterium
CTTCGGTAGCATGTATATGCTTCATTGTCTGCGACATCTGGGCTTCACCCCCCGCGTTTATGAAGCGGGCATCGGCGTCGGCGGCACCTGGTATTGGAACCGCTACCCCGGTGCGCGCTGTGACGTGGAAAGCCTACAGTATTCCTATTCATTCTCGGAAGAGCTGGATCAGGAATGGAATTGGTCGGAGAAGTATTCCCCACAACCCGAAATCCTCGACTACGCCAATCATGTCGCGGACCGCTTCGATCTGCGCCGAGACATTCAATTCGACACACGGGTGACGACGGCCGCGTTCGATGAGGGCACGAACCGCTGGCAGGTCGAGACCGACCAGGGCGACCGCGTCTCCGCGCAATTTTGCATCATGGCTGTCGGCTGCCTCTCGGCGGCGAATACACCGGCATTCGAAGGGTTCGATGACTTTAAGGGCCCGATTTACCACACCGGTGAATGGCCACAGGAAGGCGTGGACTTCACCGGCCAACAGGTCGGCGTTATCGGCACTGGATCTTCTGGCATCCAATCCATTCCGATCATAGCCGAGCAGGCCAAATCGCTGACCGTGTTCCAACGCACGCCGAACTACGCGGTGCCTGCGTGGAACCAGAAGATGGATCCCGAGCACGAACGACGCATCAAAGGGGATTATCCCGCCTTCCGCGCCAAGGCGCGCGCGCGCCCAGTCGGCATTTATTTTCCGTTCAATTTGAAGCCGGCGTTGGAGGCCACTCCTGAAGAACGCGAAGAACAATATGAAGAGTTCTGGCAGCGTGGCGGCCTACCGTTCCTTGGAGCATTTGGAGATTTACTGTTTGAAAAGGACGCTAACGAGACGGCGGCCGTATTCGCGCGCCGAAAAATTCGCGACGTGGTCGACGATCCTGAAGTTGCCGACTTGTTGAGCCCAGACAATATTTTCGGCTGCAAGCGGCTCTGCGTCGATACCGGCTACTACCAAACCTTCAATCAGTCGCATGTTAAATTAGTGGACGTGTCGGAGAAGCCCATCGAACGGCTAACCGAAACCGGCATTGTGACTAACAGTGTCGAGCACGAGCTTGATGCCGTGGTATTGGCGACCGGTTTCGCCGCGATGACCGGCTCTTTCGACAAGATTAAAATCACAGGACGCGGCGGACTGCCGCTGACCAAGAAGTGGGAGGCGGGTCCGCGCACTTATCTGGGCTTATCGACGGTCGGTTTCCCGAATTTCTTTATGATCACGGGACCCGGCAGCCCCTCTGTCCTCGCCAATATGATTCAATCCATCGAACAGCATGCGGATTGGATGGTCGATTGCATGAGCCATATGCGGGACGTCGGGGTAGAGACAATCGAGCCAAAACTCTCCGACGAGGACGATTGGGTCAATCACGTCAATGAGGTCGCTGCGATCTCACTGCGCTCCACCTGCAGTTCCTGGTATGTCGGCGCGAATATGCCCGGCCGCCCCCGGGTCTTCATGCCATATATCGGCGGTTTCCCGATCTATGTGAACAAATGCAACGAAGTCATGGATAACGGCTACGAAGGATTTGTTTTCAACAGGACGCCGGAGACGAATGCCGCGCCGAAAATTCGGCACACAGATCGATGGCATGTCGAGCTTGATATGGATGTCCTCTCACCGGCCGCGGTCGCCGCGAAACGCATTCCAATGATCTGAAGGGCTACGATACGGTCTGTTTCGCCAAGGTGTCCGAATAGGCGTGCCAGGTCGCGTAGCCCAGAATCGGAAAGACGACGAAAAAGCCAAGAAAGCCCGTCGCAAATCCGACCATCGTCCCGATAGAAACAATGATCGCCCATTTAAACGCCACCATGGGGTTATAACGAACCACGGTGGCGCTTCGAACCATCGCCGTGATGGCATCCAGGTCCTCTTTGAGAAACGCCGGTAGCGAAAATGCCGTGATACTGAAGGCAATAATAGCGAACAACGCACCGACAAAAGTTCCCATCGACAACATCCCGATGCCTTTTGGGGTCACGAGTAATGTGACGGTTTCAGCAAAACCCGGAAACTCAATCAATCCGAAGAACAACGCGTAATTGATCATTGCCACGCGGATACAAACCATCAAGCCGATCATCAGCAACACAGCTATGAACCCGACTTGGATCGGATTCCGGGTCTTCACCAACGCGACCGCTCCCAAGCGCACAGGTTCGCCGCACTGCGACAGCGGCTGACTTCGTACAAGCCCATCGCCATCAACGGACCGACAATCGTAAAGCCCGCAGCCGCGGGCAAGATAACCCAATGTAAATCAAACGCGTAGAGACCGAAGACCAGGACAATGCTGGCGGCCACAAACATACCGCCATAAACCAGGCTGATCATCATGTTCGCACGAAAATCCGCCCATCCTCTTTTTAACCACTGGACAGGCAGGTCGCTTGTCAGGTCCGCCGTATCGAAGGCGCGTCGGGAATGCATGGCTTCGGTCATCGCGTTTGCCCATCGGTTACCGACAAAGAGGACTGTCTCACCTGAATATCTGGCGTTTGGCGCTGCTCGTCAATTTGGATCGGCCAACTCTCCACACTGAGCATCACCATTACGGCATGGTTCATCAAAAATGCGACGGCGACGGCGAACATTATGATGACCACTGAATTCCTCATGATCCGCCACCTAGCAATTTCACGTATACCGCCAACATTTTGATCGTCTACGCGTCCAAGCGATCGCTCCAATGCGGCATCCAGCCTTTCCGCCCGTTCCACAGGGTCGTGTAAATATCCGCGTAAGCACTACCGTATAACCAGTCGTCATCGGTCAAATTCGGCGCCCCGAGGTCGGTCTTCCCGCGACCTTCCTTGCCATGACAATCGATGCAAAATTTGGTAAAGAGAGGCGCACTCGTTGCAGCCGTTGCCGTATCGTGGGATTGCCCCGACAATGAGCGAACGTAGTTGGCGACCTGCACGACCTGGTCGCGCGTCAACAAGGCGTCTCGTCCGAACGCCAGCATCTCTGCAGTACGGATATCTTCGTGCTGCGTGTTGATGCCAACCCGCAGCGTCTCAACGATCGTCTCTAGGCTGCCGCCGCATTGCGACGCCGGGTCGGTCAAATCCGGGAACCCGGTTTGCCCACGTCCAGCTTCGCCATGACATGCGACGCAGTTCATCTTGAAAGCGGCTTTTCCACCCGCTGGAGTGATCATCATCAGGTCTGGATCCGCTGCTATTTGTGTAGCGCTCAGCCCTGACATGCGCGTCTTCCAATCATCCTGGCGGGTGACAGCGAACCGCAGCTCGGTCTCCACGGCACCGCGCGCGGAATAGTTAAACAACCCCAGTGAGAATGTCTTCAACAACGGGAAACGCCAGCTCCCAGGCCAAATAATCGCCAACCCCAAAGCCGATAACACTCCAGCTAATCGCGGCTAAGATCGCTAGTCAGGTGGGAGAATCTTAGTAACCAGTATTATTATTACGGTTCCGCCCCGACCGGTTAAGCAGCACCAACCCCGTGGCCAATGCCCAGAGCACGACAACCGCGCCCTGAGTCTGAAATGCGGATTCCAAGCCATATGACCAAACAATGAGTCCCAAAATTGCGAGAACAACCAATCCGCACCACACGAGAATTCCGCAGATTGGACTCACCATGCGATCCACTATTATGTCCCTAATCCCGGTAAGATCATTTCCGGATATTTACCCGAACGAATTGCCGATTCTCTGACGCTTCGGACCAGCCTATAGGTTTCATCTGGGCGGCGCTACTTTTCGAATACGATGATTTTCCGTATCGCCGATATAGATTGCGCCGTCCGGCCCAACCGCCACGCCATGGGGGCGTCCTAAGCTAGAATTCACCGCGATCAATCCATCACCTGAAAATCCGGAGGCACCGGTCCCGGCAATAGTGCTCACCTGATCGGATTGAAAATCAATCAAACGGATGACGTGATTCTCCGTGTCCACGACCAGGACGTTACCGTCGCCATCCAACGTCATTTCTTTCGGCCGGTCGAAAATTACTGCCGCCACCGGGCCACCGTCACCACCGTATCCGGTCTCGCCCGTGCTCGCCACGGTCTCGATCCGCACGCCGCTGGAATCGATCAAACGCAGACAGCTGCCTTGGCGTTCCATCACGTAAACACCATCGTCATCGGCTCTGCACACGACAGCACGGGCACCGAAGACACCGGCCGCGCGGGCCTCACCGCCATCACCGTCATGAGACGCTTCCCCCGTTCCGGCAAACGTATCGATAACGCCGCTTTCCAAATCAACGACACGCACTCTGTTGTCGGCGACGTCGGCAATATACAGACGTTTGCCATCGCGCGAGACGGCGAGGCCATTCGGCTCCACCAGACCCGCGTGGTCGGCGGGACCGCCATCACCACTGAAGAGGGCCTCGCCCGTCCCGGCAAACCCGGTCACAATGCTGCTCATCACATCAATGCGCCGCACCACGGCATTGAGCCGGTCCGCGACATAAATCGCGCCATCCCGGTCAATCGCGATACCGTATGGTTGGTGAAAACAAGCGGATTTCGCCGCGCCGCCGTCGCCGGAATATCCGGCTTCGCCTGTTCCTGAAACGGTTTCAACAATACCGCTCACAGCATCAATGCGTCGAATAGCGTGATTATAAGTATCCGAAAACACGAGATTTCCCGCCCCGTCGAAGACGAGATCAAAAGGATTATTCAAGCATGCTTCAAGAGCAGGACCACTATCCCCCGCATACCCTTCGTGACCGTCTCCAGCCACCGTGGTCATCACCCATCCTTGGTATTTCATATCCCTCAATCCCGCTCATGCCTCGACTGTCACCATAGAAAGAATATTGGGCACGAGCAGGCCCGGTCGAGCTGGAATGTAGATTCACGATCCTTCGAAACATTCAAATAAGCCATCGTATATGGATTTCAGTCTGCATTGTAGATATGTCGTTACTCGCGGAACATATTCATTAGCTTCTTAATTTTGGGAGG
>CAXAGK010000323.1:0-4964 GCA_963968305.1 uncultured Rickettsiales bacterium
GCAGGACGATGATGCGGTCGGCACCCCGGATGGTGGCGAGACGATGCGCGATCACTAGAGCGGTGCGGCCTTCGAGCAGACGGGCGAGGGCGCGTTGGATTTCAAGTTCCGTATAGCTGTCGACGCTCGCCGTAGCTTCGTCGAGGACCAAGATTTTTGCATCCGCGACCAAGGCCCGGGCAAAGCTGATGAGCTGGCGTTGGCCGAAGGAAAGATTGACGCCGCGCTGGTCGAGCATCGTTTGATAACCAGCCTCTAGGCGCATGATGAAGTCGTGCGCACCGACGGCTTTCGCGGCGTCGATAATGTCGCCCATCGTCGCGTCCGTCTTCGCGTAGCGGATATTCTCCTCAATAGTGGCGGAGAAGAGAAAAGGTTCCTGCAACACCATGGCGATGTGACGGCCGAGCGACTTCTGCGTCACATCGCGCACATTGCACCCTCCAACAACTACTTCGCCTTCCCAAGCGTCGTAGAAACGGTGGACGAGAGATGTGGTGCTGGTTTTCCCGGAACCGGTAGGGCCGACCAGGGCGACGGTCTCTCCTGGTTCGACCCGGAATGAGATGTTTTTAAGGATCGGGTTGCCCGGCTCGTATCCGAAGGTAACGTTGCGGAACTCAATGGCGCCGTCGATCTCTTCTGGATCTTCGGCATCCGGACGGTCCGCGATATCGACCGTCACGTCTGTCACTTCGAAAATCCGCTGACCTGACGCCATGGCGCGTTGCATGGTGCTGTATTGTAAGGTGAGAGACCGAATTGGGTCGAAGAAACGTTGAACGTAGAACAAGAAAGCGACCATGACACCGATATCGAGCGAACGGTCCAACACCATTCCGCCGCCGACCACGATGACGATCGCCATGGCGCCGCCGGTTAGCGTGTCGACCATGGGAATGATCACGTTGGAAAACTTCGACGCGCGCAGATGGGTTAGAAGATTGGTTCGGGCCTTCTTCTCGAACAATTCGAAGTTAACGTCCTCGCGCACTAATTCCTGGATCGCTCGAATACCGTGGACGTTCTCGGCGAGTGCGGCATTCGTAGCGCTGCTAGCTTCGCGCGCGGAGAGAAAAGCTTTCCGCGCCATCGGCAACCACACGATGCGTACCAGAAAGAGAATCGGCACGACCGAAAGCGTTAACGCTCCCAATGCCGGGTCGAGCCAGAGTAGAACGCCGACAATGCCGAATAGCAGCACGATATCGCCGACCGCAAAAATCGAGGATTCGAGAAATTCCTGCAGTGCGTAAACATCGCCTTGTAGGCGGGACATTAGCCGCCCGACTTCCGTCTTATCCATAAACGAAAGCGAGACGTGTTGCAGGTGCTCGTACATCGCGTGCCGCAGGTTGAAGAGGAGGTACTGGGCAGTGCGACCGACAATGGTTTCCATAAAATGGTTTGCGATATAATTGACGATCACGATGCCGAAGAAGAGCGTCACTAAATTATGCAATGCCTCCTGATTGGCGACTTCGGGTGCCAGGGAGTGATCGATAGTCGCCCGCACGATGAGCGGAATGGAGAGTTGCGTGACCGTATAAACGAGAACGGCGAAAATACCGATGGCAATGCGGAGCTTATACGGTGCCAAATGCCGTAAGAACCGCGTAATCACCCATTTGTCGAATGCACGTCCGAAAATGATCTCGTCTTGACTGGTCTGCGAGCCGACAACGGCGAGGCGGCTCTTTGGTTCGGGCGGTGCGGCGGTTTGGTCACTCATGCGGCATCCTCTCCCGTGGCGCGCGATTGTAATTCGTAGAGTTGGCGGTACCGTGTCGCCGAAGCCATCAATTCAACATGGCTTCCGCGTTCCACAATCTGGCCGTCCTCGATGAACAGAATTTCGTCCGCATGCATCAGTGACGTCAGGCGATGGGCGATGATGATGACGGCGCGCTCGGCCACGAAATCGCGCAGCGCGTCGCGGATGCGTCGCTCGGTCGCGGCATCGACGGCGGCGGTGGAATCATCGAAAACCAAGACCTTTGCATCCGGTAGGATGGCTCGGGCGATGGATAGCCGCTGGCGTTGGCCGCCTGAGAGTGAGACGCCGCGCTCGCCGACCAAGGTCTCGTATGATTTCGGAAGGCCGCGAATATAGTTGTGTAGCTGTGCCGTCTGGGCGGAATGCTCGATATCCGGCCGATCCGCCCAGGGCGATCCATAGGCGACGTTATGATCAAGACTTGCGGTGAACAGGAACGGCTCTTGTTGAACGATACTGACAGCGGCTCGCAGTGATTCCAGGGTGACACCGCGGATATCTTGGCCGTCGATACTGATGCTGCCCCCCGTGACATCGTAGTAACGGCCCATCAATTGCGCGATGGTTGTCTTGCCGGCACCCGGCGGGCCGACGATGCCGACCATCTTACCGGGCCGCGCTTCGAAGCTGACGCCGCTCAGGGTGCACTGATCCTTGGCCCATGTCGGGTAGCGAAAGTCGACGTCGTCGAAACGGACGACGCCTTGTGACGCTTCGAGCGGCTTCGCATCCGTTTTGCTCGAGATGGAAGGGATCAAGTCGAGGACGTTGAACAACCTGCCGCCGCAGGTGGAGGCACGGGCGATGGAGTTGATCATCCAGCCGATTTGGCGCACCGGCATGCGAAGGATCAGCATGAAGGTCAAGGTTTCGGTCAATTGCCCCAAAGTAATTTGCCCCGCCAAGACCTTCTCGCCGCCGACCCAAAGCGTGGCCACCATGGTGAGAAAATAGACGAAAGTCATTTGCGTCGTCGAGTGAACGAACAAGCGGACCCGCAGGGCAGCTATCTTCATTGCCTTGTCGGAGCTCTTGTCAAATCGAGCCATCTCGTGTGCTTGAGCCGAGAACGCTCGGACGACACGAATACCGCCAAGGTTCTCCTCCATCACCTTTGAGAGAAGCGACATCTGGTCCTGCAAGGCGAGCCAGGCATTGCGGAGTTTGATGCGAGCAAAAGAGCTACGCAGGGCCACAATCGGTACGAAACTCAACGCCATCAGGCCGAGCTCAATATCGGTTCGAAGCAGAATGATGGCGCCGCCCCCAATCAGACAGGTCAGCAAGATCATGCGCAGGAAGCCGGTATCCACCCAATGGCGCAGCCCTTCGATATCGAGAATGCCCCGCGTCATGAGGTCGCCTGAATGGATGCGGTCGTGCCATGAGAAGCTGAGTTGCTGGAGCTTGCGGTAATAGTCGAGGCGCAGCCGGTATCCGATGAGCTGTCCGACGGCCTCGCCCTGATAGTTCTGCATCATGGTGAAGAGCCCGCGGCCGATGGCGGCCCCAAGTAGCAGGAGCGCCGTGGTCATCAAGGCATCTTCCGTCTGCGCCAGGTCTGTTATTCCCGAAGCGGCACCGGCCAAAAGACCTTGCGCCTGATCCACGGCTTGGCCGAGATACTGCGGAATAAACAACTGGAAGATTGCGGCGATGACGGTGGCGACCATGCCGATGGCCATTCGCACTTTATGTCGGAAGGCCATGGCCGTGATCCGGTACAAGACGCCGGTGTCGAGTTTCGAGACGTCGATGCGGTAATCTGCATCGACCTCGCTATCTGTAATATGGCCGTTTGGTGGAGTGCTGGTCACGTAAGTTCTTCTGAAATTCTGTAGGAGGTGATTATGCCACGGGTGTCCGTTCGACGGGAGACCCGGTTTCCATGAGCTTGAGCGAAAACGGTGATGTCATTCTAGATTGACACACTATGTTGCTAGTAGCCTCAAGATGCACGCGGAGCAGGAGAATACCAATGAACGATGCCTTTGATTTTGAAGCTCGATTCGCAAAGGGTCTACCGGCCACGCAACCCAAATGGACGGCGTTTCCGAAATATAACTTCATCGGCGGGCACAATGACCCGGAAAGTATCCCGGTCGAAGGATTGATTGAAGCTACCGCACGGGTGCTGCGCCGCCGGGGGCAGACGATCGCGACCTACAACCAGGACTGTGGTCCGCTTGGCGATATTGAAATGCGGGAGTTCTTAGCCAGTAAGCTGGCCAAGTATCGAGGTATGTCGACAACGCCGGACGACGTCCTGGTCACATCGGGTTCGGGGCAGGGGCTCGAGCTGATCAACGAAATTCTGTGCGAGCCCGGCGATACGGTAATGATGGAGGAATTCACCTATCAAGGTGCCATGAGCCGGCTGCGCGCGCGTGGAATTAATATATTGGGTGCGAAACTCGACGATGGCGGTCTCGATATAGATGCTTTGGAAACTCGGCTCGACGATTTGGCAGCAAAAAGCATCATCCCGAAATTCATCTATACGATTCCGACAGTACAGAACCCGACATCGTCGATCCTGAGCGTGGAACGGCGCAAAGCCTTGCTGTCCATTACCCGAGACCGAGGCGTTCCCATAGTCGAAGACGAATGTTATGCGGATTTGTTGTGGGATGAGGAGTGGCCCGATTCCATGCTCTCGATGGATGGCTCCGACCATGTCATTCACGTGGGGTCGTTTTCCAAATATTTGGCGCCTGCCTTGCGGCTCGGATACGTGGTGGCGCCATGGCCAGTACTCGCTCAGATGATCGCCTGCAAGGGGGGTGGCACCGGCGCATTGGAGCAAATGGTCGTCGCCGACTATATGCAAAACCATTATGATGAACACGTATCGGCCTTGAATGTACGCTTGAAGGCGAAGCGGGATGCCTTGATCGAATCTTTAGAAGCGAATTTCGGCACCACGGCTGAGTTCGATGTGCCGCCGGGAGGTATATATCTTTGGATCAAATTGCCGGAGAAAGTCGACACATTGAAGCTATCGGTAGCCGCGTTGAAGGCTGGGGTAGCCTTTAACCCCGGGCCCCAATGGTCGGTCGATCCGGACGCCGCGAAGAACCATCTGCGGATATGTTTCGCCAATCCGTCCGTCGAGGAAATCCGCGAAGGTGTGGCAAAACTTGCCGAAGTTTGTTTCGAGGAAACCGGTATTCCGCCCCGTAGTGCC
>CAXAGK010000324.1:0-4949 GCA_963968305.1 uncultured Rickettsiales bacterium
GTGGCTAGCATTGGATCCGGTAACGGAAGAGACCGGATCAATGGAATTCGTGAAAGGGTCGCATCTTTGGGGACAACGGTATCATCCGGTCGCGTTCGTCGATCCGACAAAGTACCAAACGCCGGAACCGCCGGTCCCGGATATAGACGCGAGACGAGACGAATTCGAATTTATCCGTTTCGACTACGAGCCTGGAGATTGCACAATACATCACGGGTTGCTGGTTCACGCGGCGGGCGGGAACAAGAGCCTGGAGCAACGACGGCGTGCCTACGTCATACGGTGGGCCGGAGACGGCGTGGTTTACGATCCCAGGCCGGATATTCAAACCATGCTTTGGGAACCGCCGATGGCGGCGGGTGCTCCCCTCGACAGCGATTTGTGGCCCGTGGTCTGGCAGGCGCCCTAACTGTCTGTCTCGATAAACTCTAAGACGGCGCCATTCGCCTCCTCCGAACCAACCCAAAGGCTGGCACGGTCGCTCCGATGAAAGAGAACACCGTTTTCCTCAAGCATCGCAGCAAGATGCACCAAGCTCTCCACGCCAATCACGGCCGCCGCCACGGCAGGTTGCGACGGCTCAGGGGCTCCCGGGTAACGCACCGCGAAACCCGCAGCATCAATCACCGATAGCTGTCCGCCGCCGCTGAGTTCCAGAAGCTCTCGCCCTTCCGCTTTGGACGGGCTCTCCCCGGAAATACGAGCCAGACGGTCCAACAATCCGCTTTGCGCATCGGCGCAAAAAATAAGCTCGGACAATGATTTCGCACCATTTGGCTGCACCGTTAGCTCCTTTTGCCAGATGACTTCGGGCGTTTGGTGCTCGATGATGATATATCGGCCTTCCGGGAAATGTGCGTCCTGACTGAAGATATTCCGGAACTTGAAGGGCCGCTCTCCGTCCCCATAGGGCGCATTTCGTAGGCGTTGGAGGGGCGGGTCGAAATGATCGATCCGGCCGCTTAGCGCCACATAAGTCCGGTCCGCCTCCTCGCAGCGCAGCGCAGTTATATGTGGTCCCTCAAATCGGTCCAGAAAAGCAGTCCACGGATTAAAGTTTTCCAGATTGGTGACGCCGATCAGTTCCAAATATCCGCGCTCGAACATGGCGCAATGGTTCGACGTCGCCCAAGGCACCATTTCAGATTCGCCCGGAACCTTACCCATCTGTGAACTACGACGGGAGAGTTTGAAGCCGAGTTTTTGCCAACGCTCCGCGCCTGCATCCAGATCGCGCAACATGAAACCGACATGGTCGAGAGAGAGATCACCCATAGCCTAGTTAACCTGTTTTTCCTTGCCGTCCCAATAGGGTTTGCGGAGTTCCGTCTTCAAAACTTTCCCGGCCCCGGAGAGAGGCAACGGCTCGGTCACAAAATCGACACCGCGCGGGCATTTGAAACCGGCAATCATCTTGTGACTGTGGGCTATCAACTCATCGGCACTCACTTGCTCGCCTTCCTGAAGGCGCACAATCGCATGAACTGCTTCGCCCCACCGTTCATCCGGAATACCAATGACAGCACATTCAATGACCGCTGAATGCTGATAGAGTGCGTCTTCTACCTCGGCGGAGTAGATGTTCTCGCCGCCGCTGATGACCATATCCTTCATCCTATCGACAATGAAGACATAGCCCCGCTCGTCCATGTAGCCGCCGTCGCCAGAGTGCATCCAGCCGCCGCGCAACGCTTCGGCCGTTAATTCCGGCTGCTGCCAATAGCCCAGCATGATATTCGGCCCGCGAACGCAAATCTCTCCGACTTCGCCGCGCGGCAGTTCATTATCATCCTCGTCGAGGACTCTGACCTCGACCCCCACGACCGGCTGTCCGGCGGCGCGAAATAAACCTGCATTCGGCCCTTCGAAGACATGGCATTCCGGCGGTGTCGTCGTGACCAAGGGTGCGGCTTCCGTTTGGCCGTAAGCATGGTAAAATCCACAATCCGGGATAATTTCCATTGCCCGACGGATCACTGCTTCCGGCATCGGCGACGCGCCATAGGCCATGGCCTGCAGGCTCTTCAGGTCAAACCGTTCCACATCCGGAAAATTCACCAGCATATTCACCATCGTCGGCACCAACAGAGTATCCGTGATCTTCCGGTCCTGGATTGTTTCCAATGCCAACTCCGGCGCATAAGCCGGAATAATCACATGGGTGCCCGCAACCTGTGTCACACCGAAAATGCCGATCCCACCCGCAATATGAAACATTGGACAGGCGTGGAGCCAACGCATGCCCTGCCAGTAGTTGAAGGTATGAATAGCGTTCATGTTGTTGAACACAAGATTGCCGTGGCTCAGCATGACCCCCTTGGAGCGACCTGTCGTCCCACCGGTATAGAACAACCCAGCCAGATCGTCGTTGCCCCGCATGGCGTCTTCAACCGGATCGGCGGCAGCGATCAAATCCTCCATCCGCGCCATTCCTTCCGGTGCTTCGCCCTGACCTGCATAGATAATCTTCTTAACCGTCTCCAACTTACCCTCGAGTTCCGCCAGCATCGGCAGAAATCGTTCGTCGATCAGCAGAATTTCACTACCGGAATCGTTCAGCCAAAACGCGACCTCCGGCGGTGCCAGACGAATATTAATCGGCACGAAAACCCCGCCCGCCCAAGGCACGGCGAAGAAATATTCGAAATACAGATCGCTGTTGAGGGATAGCATGGCGACCCGTTCACCATTCCCGATCCCGAGTTGACGCAACGCGCCCGCAAATTTCGCCACCCGATCGGCGGTTTCAGACCAGGTCCGTTCGCGGCCGCTGCAAATGCTGGCCAGCGTGTCGCCGTGAAGTTGCGCCGATCGCTTAAGCGATTGAGTGATATACATTCCGCCTCCCTCTTCTGCGTTTCCCCGCGCAAAGTATAGGGCTGCACCGAAGGACGAAAAGCGCTTTTGTCCTCGGCCGTGCTCGGCACTAGATTAGATGTGAGACGATGCGACCACTTAAGGGATTAAGAACATGCATGTAGGCGCCGCAGTTATCTTTCAAAGTTATGGGAGCGATCTTCCGGATCGCCAGATTTACGCGAACGACCTGTCGTTGGTCGACCTCGTGGAACCGCTTGGCTACGAATCGGTGTGGAGCGTCGAGCATCATTTTACCGACTACACAATGTGCCCCGACGTATACCAATTTCTGTCCTATTGCGCCGGACGCACCAAGACAGCAAAACTCGGCTCGATGGTGATGGTATTGCCGTGGCATGACCCACTCCGTGCTGCCGAGGAAGTTGCCATGCTGGATAACATCTCGGGCGGTCGTGTGATCCTCGGCATCGGCCGGGGTGCCGGTAAGGTCGAGTTCGACGGGTTCCGCCTCGATATGGGTGAAAGCCGCGAACGTTTCGTGGAAGCCGCTCAAGCGGTTCTCGGCGCCCTGGAAACCGGTGAGATGGACTTCCAAGGTAAACACTACAACCAACCAAAAACCGCCATCCGACCGACCCCGTTCAAAAGCTTCCGCGACCGAACGTATGCCGCGGCCGTATCGCCTGAGTCCTCACAGATTATGGCGGAGCTCGGTATCGGCATACTCATTATCCCGCAAAAGCCATGGGATGCGGTCGCCGAGGAATTGGACAATTACCGGGCCGTCTTTCGCGAGGTAAATGGTAAGGAAGCACCGCCGCCGATATCGGCCGGTTGGGTATTCTGCGACGAAGACAAGGACCGCGCGGCGGAAATGGCGGTCAAGTATATCGGTGGCTATTGGGAATCGGTTTTAGAACATTACCAATTCGCCGGCGACCATCTGAAGACTATGAAAGGTTATGAGTATTACGGTAAATTCGCGGAGACGATTCAAAAATACGGCCCTGACAGCGCGACCGAATTTTTCATGAACCTACAAGTCTGGGGCACACCCGAAATGTGCTACGAGCGTATTCTGGATATCAGCGACCGCACCGGCGCGGACGGCTTTGTCGGTGTATTCGGATATGCCGGCATGCCGGGCGCAGAGGCCGAGCGGAATATGCGATTGTTCGCAGAGAAAGTAGCCCACCGATTAAAGGAACTGCCGACAGCCGCGAGCCGACCCCAACAGGCCGCGTGATACGCTAATAAAAATCCGAGAGATTTAATATCATGTCGATCGTTTGCCCGTCACTCGCGAGTGGCAAGAGCATACGGGTCGACGATAGAAATTCTCGCCCTGGGATATTTAACCTCGCACTCACGAAATGTATCTCGCGATTTTTGAGTACATGAGTATAGTGAGAGCGCTCCGCCCGTAGCTCATCCAGCGTGAGGAATATATCCTCGAACAATCGGCCTGTTACATCCGCGCCGAAATGCCGAACAACGTTGGTTCCGACCAGCCGGTACGAGAAATAGTCATCCTCATTCTCGGAACGCTCCACGGAAACAATGGCGATATTCGGTAGTATTCTCGGTGGCAATTCCACTGGATCAATGTCACAGCGCGCGGGAAATGCGCGCGCACCCCGTTTTGCTAGCCAATAGTCGAGCAAGATTTTCTGCTCGGAATCATCAGTCAGCGGCTCGATATCGACTTTCTTGGCCTTGAGGCTGTCCATCATTCCCACCATTCGTCCAGATGGGACACGGAACCATGGATTAGAAGACAGTTACCTGACGGGTTACTGACTAAACCCGCTGAGATCAAAAATTAATTTTAAGAAACGCCGTTAAAGTGTTATTTATTTGGATTACGGTCGTACACCTAGGCGATATTTCGGGCCAAGTGTCGTCGACAGTTTAGGCTGCATTGCCTCAACGTATCGGGCGAGATAGGGCCGTGTTTCACGCGGGTCTAGGATATCCTCCACACCAAATGCCTCCGCCGTCTTGAACGGAGAGGAATAAACGCGCAATTCCTCCTCAAGTTCCGCTTCCTTCGCCTTTGGATCATCAGCTGCCGCAATCTCGCGCCGAAATGCGACCGCGACGCCACCTTCAACTGGCAGCGAGCCCCA
>CAXAGK010000325.1:0-4948 GCA_963968305.1 uncultured Rickettsiales bacterium
GTTCTATATAATCGCCTGGGTTCTGTGGCCGCTTATCATCGGCCATGTCCTTCCGGTAATCGACCGAGATGAAAAATTCACACTCTACGTTGTAGCCTACAATTGGATGAGCGCCGTCGGAGCCGGGCTGTTTTTTATTGCAGTCTTAGTGACGACCCTCTTGCCGATACCCGACGGTTTCGCCGCGTTGATCATGGTGGGCGCCCTGCTTGGCGTGCTTGCCTATCATGTGTTCATTGCTCACACGGCCTTGAGCATCTCAATCGGTGTCGCGATCGGCCTTACCGTTGCCGATTTCATCCTGCACGAGATCGTCCAGGGCGTGATGTTCGGCCGGCTGTCATGAAAACACCAAACGACAATATCTGGGCGGCGTGGCGGCTTTTCCTGCGGGACCCGAACGCTCTCTCCACTTTCGACGGCAGTGCGGAAGACGCGCTGCATTCCTTCCGAGCGCTCTTCACCGCCTTGCCGTTCTACTTGTTCCTGTTGTTGCTGGCGCCGGAATCGCTTAACAGCACCCGCAGTGGCTTGCAGATCGGATTGCTGCATACCGTGTTCTACGTGCTGATCTGGACAATGTGGCCGGTCGTAATGTTCCGTGTGGTTCGCGTGTTCGACCGCCAGGAACATTATTTCCGTTATCTCGCGGCCTATAACTGGTCGATGGTGATTCAGGTGGCGATTTGGCTCGCGGTCTTCATCGCAACCTGGGCGCTTGGGTTGACCGGCTCGCCGGCGCGAATACTCACCGTGGTCGCGGTCTGTACCGTCGTGCTCTACCATATCCACATTCTACGCAGCACATTGGAGCTGCGCACGATGCCAGCGCTCGCCATCGCGATGATAAAAATGTTTCTTTACCAACTCCTGATGGGGACCCATCACGCGGCGCTGATTCAGCCAAGCGGCTCATAACCGACTTCCATCAAATACAAGCCTTCCGCCGGGGCCGTCTCACCTGCCGCCGCCCGGTCGCACGCCTCCAACGCCGAGCGGACATCGCGCGGTGACCACTTACCGTCACCGACCCGTTTCAGCGTTCCGGTGAAATTCCGTACCTGGTGATATAGAAATGACCGGGCCTCCGTATCGATGTGAATTTCATCACCGACCCGGCGCACGTCCAGCCGGTCCAGCGTACGCATTGGTGAATCGGCCTGGCAGTCTTTCGCACGAAAACTGGTGAAATCATGATACCCGATCAAGGTTTGGGCGGCCTCATGCATGGCGTCGGCGTCGAGCCGTCGAGCCACATGCCAAACCCGCCCGGCTTCAATCGCGGGCGGTGGGCGGCGATCCAGAATGCGATAGAGATACGCGCGCCGGGTCGCCGAGAACCGTGCGTGAAACTCTCCTTCAACCGCCTGCGCTGAGAGGACCGAGATCGGGTTCGGCTTCAAATGGAAATTAATTGCGTCGCGTACCGTGTCCCCATCAACGTCTTTTTCGATATCCACATGGGCCACCTGACCCATGGCGTGCACGCCTGAGTCGGTGCGCCCCGCACCCTGCACGAGTGCTTCCTCCTGAGTAAAGCGAAAGACCGCGTCTTCCAATGACGCTTGGACCGACGGGCCGTTGGCCTGGCGCTGCCATCCGACGAACGGACTGCCATCATATTCGATGGTGAGTTTCCAGCGGGTCATTCGAGAACGGTTCCTGTCGCCACCGTCCGCCCGCGCAGGAAATCCGCCGCCGCCGCCGGCTTCTTACCTTCCCGCTGTAGGCGGTGGAGCCGCACTGCGTTACTCCCGCAAGCAACCCGAAGCGTGTCGTCCAAAACCTCGCCGGGCGCGCCGTCACCAGGCTCGATTCGCACGGCTAACACCTTCAAACGCTCACCCCCAAGTGTAAACCAAGCGCCCGGCCACGGCGCGAAGGCGTGAATGCGGCGCGCGACCATTGCCGCGTCCTCCGACCAATCGATCCTGGCTTCAGGTTTCTCGATTTTCTTGGCGTAGGTCATGCCGGCATCATCCTGCGGCTCCGGCACGATGTGGCCAGAATCGAAATCTGCCAGCACCGGCGCGATCATACGGCCACCGAGGGCGGCCAAAGCATCGTGCAATTCGCCCGCGGTCGTCTCCGGCCCAATGGGCAAGGATTCCGTCCGTAGAACGGGACCGGTATCGAGACCTTCCTCCATCATCATGATTGAGATGCCGGTCTCAGTATCGCCCGCGAGGATCGCGCGCTGAATGGGCGCCGCGCCCCGCCAGCGGGGCAATAGCGAAGCGTGAACGTTAATGCAGCCGAGCCGTGGTGCGGAAATCACCGGCAGCGGTAGGATCAAACCATAAGCCGCAACGATCGCCGCATCTAGATCGAGCTCCCCGAATTCCACCTGCGTCCCGTCATCCCGAAGGGTGCTCGGCGTGCGGACAGGTAAACCGTGTTCCTCCGCCCAGGCATGGACCGGCGAAGGGCGCTCCTTCTGCCCCCGCCCGGCACGGCGTGGCGGTTGCGAGTAGACCGCCGCGACCTCGTGCCCGGCCTCGACCAGCGCCGCCAGGCTCGGTACCGCAAAATCCGGCGTGCCCATATAGGCGAGTTTCAAGCGTTTCATAGTTGGCACCTCATGGTGACCGATGTCGGTCGATCGTATCCATCGTGGGCAGTGCGCCCAGTCTCGCGGAACCGCAGCGCGGCAAAGGCAGTGTGATTTTCGGTCAATTCAATACGGGCCTGCAATTCGATCTCCGCAAACTTTTGCGCTTTCGCTAAAGCGAGACTGGCTTTAAACAAACGACGTCCGATGCCCTCGCCTTGGCGTGATCGATCAACCGCCAATTTACCGAGATACATCGCATCGGTCCTCGGGTTCAGGAAGACACATCCGACGAGACCAGAATCGTCCTCCGCCTGTGCCACCATATCTTCTTTCGTCAGTCGATTGGCCAAAGATGGCGGGTCGATCCGGCCTTCCATATAGGCGAAGGCCGTCAGTACCAATGCCAGGACAGACGCCCAGTCAGTTGTGTCCGGGTCGGCGGGGTGAATGGAAATCCGGTCGAGGGGGGGCAAGGCGTTATTCCGCCGACGCCTTCATCTTTTTGGCCTTCTGTAGCTTCCGCAGGATCATGCCGCGTTTGATCGATGTCAGATGATCGACGAAAAGCACGCCTTCCAGATGATCTATTTCATGCTGGATACAGGTCGCCAACAAACCTTCCGCTTCAAGCTCGTGTTCCGTATTCGTCTGGTCGATATATTTGACCCGGACTAGTTCCGGTCGTTCGACATCGGCGTAATACTCGGGCAGTGACAGGCAGCCTTCCTCGTAGACGGACCAATCTTCGGATTCCCAGACTATCTCCGGGTTGGCCATGCGGAGTGGCTCGCGCTCTTCCTCACTCTTACCCACATCAACGACAATAATCCGTTTCGTGACGCCGACCTGCGGGGCAGCCAGACCAACGCCCGGCGCCAGATACATCGTCTCCAACATGTCGTCCATCAACGCCGCAAGCTCCGGGTCGACGTTCTCGACCGGCTCGCATTTAACCTTCAGGCGCTTGTCGGGCGCAGTGATGATGGGGAGGACCGCCATGGGCAAATTGTCGCGAATCTGTTAGTGATCACCCGTAGGTATGATTCATCCGAAGCATCGTCAAGTCCCGAGGAATTCGAGCCCATCCCATGGATGCACCCCTAGTCATCGCCATCGCCGTTACCGTGGCCACCGCCTGCGCCGGCGTCTTTCTGGCAATCAAATCAAAATCTCAATCCGAAGCAGCGCGAAAAGCCGAATCCGAACTCGCCGAGGCGCGCGCGGAGATTGGAGTACTCCAGTCCGGCGCGACCGAAGAAGTCCGCCGGACCGCCGAATCAAATACTCGACTCAGCGAGATTCGACAGCAGTTCGATCAAGCAACGACGGAGCTGCATAAACTACGGGAATCCGAGAAGGACCTACTGACCGAGGTGCAGGTCCAGAAGAGGGAGATCGAACTCCAAAACGCCAAGCTGAAAGATTGGGAAGAGGCACAAAAAAAATTCATGGACGGTGCCAACGCAGCCCTGGCGGAGAGTGCCGCGAAACTCTCGAACAAACTTCTCGAGGATCATAAGCGCGAGAACACCGCAGCCAAGGAAGATTCGGAGAAGCGGGTCAAAAAGGCGACCGAGGAACTATTCAAACAATTCGAAACCGTCTCCAATTCAGTGGTGAGTCTTAACGACCGGGTCATGCGCAATGACGAGGTCGTGGAGACAGTTCAAAAAGCGCTCTCGAGTCCCGGCGGCGCTGGGCAGTTCGCCGAAATCGGATTGGAGAACAGTCTGAAATCCTTTGGCCTGAAATCCGGCCGTGACTTCCTCACACAACTCTCCCTTGAAGGGGAGGATGGCAGCCGGGTGCGGCCCGACGCCGTCGTATTCCTGCCCTACGATTCGGTGCTGGTGATCGATTGCAAGGCGTCAAAATTTCTGTTCGAACTGGCCGCTGCCGACAGCGACGAAGAGGCAGAGGCCGTCGGAGTAAAATTACGCCGCACCATGCGAGAACATTTGCGCTCGCTGGCGGGACGGGAGTATCGCAATGCGATCCTGGCCGATTACCGCCGCGCCGGAAAGTCGAGCGAAATCCGACGGATCCTAAACGTGATGTACCTGCCGAACGAAGGGGCGGTCGAGAAAGTCACGAACATAGATCCGGGCTTCACTTCAGAGGCGGCCAAACGCGGCATTACCGTTGTCGGACCAACGGGCCTGCTCGCCATCATCGCTTTTGCGCGGGTCGAGATCGACCTCGGCCAACAGGCGGAGAACCAAGAGAAGATCATCGATGCCACGCGAGTCTTGTTGGAACGAACGGCGACCATGATTCAACATGCCGCGAGTGTTGGCCGGGGCCTGAAGACAGCCTCGACGAATTACGGAAAATGGTTGAGCTCGATCAATCGCAGCCTGCTTCCGGCGACCCGCAATCTGGAGAAGCTGGGCG
>CAXAGK010000326.1:0-4939 GCA_963968305.1 uncultured Rickettsiales bacterium
GCTTTGCCCCTTCGGTCGGAAAAGGTTGTTCTCGTAACCTCGTCCGCGAAGAGCGGGACAGAAAACTTTGATAGATCACTCTCAAACGCCTTCGTCACGATGAACCCTTCTCGCGCGAATGACTTCGCCGGTGCAATAACCGCTTGCCAGGACAACCGGCCATGACGCGCATGCAACGCCGCCATACCTCGTACCATGGTCGGGATCGCCGACGGGCGGTCGGTGTAACGGCCCTTAGAAGTTGCGGCCCGAGGAAGGAAATCCAGTGATTGAATCTTTCCCGCCCTACCGCCGCCTGCAAGACAAACACCGCCACCGCCCAACCCTACCCTTGCGGGGTAAGTCACACTCATCGCGAAGCCCATCGCGACGGCGGCATCGATCGCGCTTCCGCCTTGCAACAAAATACCGTTTCCTACAGTGACGGCTGCTGGATCATCCGCCGTCACGACACCGAAAATTACCCGTTTAGCGGCGCGTTGCTTAGTTCCTGTGGCGCGATTGATCGCGTCAATGGGATCGGGGATTTCAAATCCGCCACAACCGGCAAGCAGCAACAGCATAATCACGATACCGCCACCACGATTGCACCGGTGGATGAGCGTCGTTACAGTCTTTCTCAAACGGAGCTCCATGACTTTGAAACGTATGCGTCTTTTCATTTTATGCGTAGCCATCGGTTACGCCGCCATCGCTAGCCCGCCAACGGCGTTCGCGCAAGGCGGGTTCCGCTTTATACGCGATACCGAAATTGAAAATACCATTCGCGTCTATGCCGCGCCATTATTCGAGGCGGCAGGTCTCGATCCTAGCGCCGTGTCGATCCATATAGTCAACGATCGTAGCCTGAACGCCTTCGTAGCGGGCGGGCAACGGATTTTCATCCATACCGGCCTCTTGATGAAAACCAAGACACCTGCCGAAGTCATCGGCGTGCTGGCCCATGAAATCGGGCATATAACGGGCGGGCATTTATCAAGGCAGCAAAAGAATCTTGAGAATGCAAACAACCAATCCATTATTGCCCTCGTACTTGGAGGAGCGGCGGCTCTCGCCGCTCAGTCAGCAGACCCGCTGATTGCTGGGCTAATAGCACAGGGTACAGTCGGTCAGCGATCCTTTCTCGCTTATAATCGAACGATGGAGCAATCCGCTGACCAAGCGGCGCTCGGTTTTCTGGAGGCCACCGGTCAATCAGCACAAGGCCTATATAATTTTCTCGCCTTGCTCTTGGAGCAGGAAAAAATTTATAGCGCTGGCGGGAATGCGTACTCCCGCTCGCATCCACTTAACGCCGATCGGCTACGACATGTCGAAGATCATCTAGCGAAATCAGCCTTTAGCCAATCGAAGACAAGCGAGTTAATTTATTCGATGCACCGACGCATGCGCGGGAAATTAAAGGGCTTTATTAATCCGCCGAATCAAATACTTCGAGAATATGACGCACTCGACCCAGATTTTGGTGCCCGGTATGCCCGCGCTATAGCACTGTCGAGATTGCAGGATATCGATGGCGCCGTCGCAATCGTGGACGAGCTGATCGCCGCCTCTCCAAAGGATCCATTCTTTTATGAGCTAAAGGGTGAACTGCTGGTCGATGGCGGCAGAACGAGAGAAGCGATCGAACCTTATAAAAAAGCGCTTGCGATCCTTCCTTGGGCAGCCTTGATTAAAGTTGGTCTCGCTCAAATACAATTGGAGAGCGAGAGTACGGCTGAACTGGAGACCGCGCGAGATAACTTGAAAGAAGCGCTTCGCTACGAACCGGAATTATCCGGCGCATGGCGCTTCCTAGCGACGGCGGAAGGCAGGCTCGGTAATGCCGGCGGCGCCTCGCTGGCGCTCGCTGAAGAAGCCTTGCTTAGGGGCAATAAGGGCGGCGCCCTCTCCCATGTGAAGCGCGCAATGGTCGGCCTACCCGAAGGGTCCCCGAGCTGGTTTCGCGCACAGGACATTGAAAGCGCTGCCCAAAAAACCGAATGATCACAGCGATCTGAATTAACGCGTCCCTCCCACATCATTCATATCAGACCTGCTCGCCAGTCAAATCGAAAGGACCCTCGGAATGCGGTATTTAAAACATCTCTTCGCAGTTGTTGCGGTTCTCGGAATTGCAATGGCGACAACTGTCGACGGTCGGGCCGATTCATCCACCGCGAAGGCCCCGGATAAATCGGCCATAGAGAGAATCGTCCGCGATTACCTGATCGCCAACCCCGAGGTCATCGAAGAAGCTATTCAAGCGCTTCAAGCCAAACGGGAAGCGGCGGAAAAGAACCGCGCACAAGCCGCTCTCAGCGAACATGGCGATGCCCTTCGTGGGCACCCGATGACACCGGTGTCGGGTAACGCGACGGGAGACGTGACCGTTGTAGAATTCTTCGACTATCAATGCGGCTATTGTAAACGCTCGTTAGCGTCGTTGGTTGATTTGCTGAGCTCGGACAAGAACGTGCGAGTAGTATGGAAAGAACTACCTATTCTGGGCCCGGTATCGCGCTTCGCTGCCCGCGCCGCAATGGCCGCTAAGAAGCAGGACAAGTATTTCGATTTCCATGTCGGCGTGATGGCCGCACGTGGTCGTCTCTCCGAAAGCAAGGTGATGAGCATTGCCGCCGACGTAGGTTTGAACATCGACCGCTTGCGCGAAGATATGAAGGACCCAATGATCGAGGCCTATCTCGACGAGACACTACAATTGGCCAATTCGCTCGGTATTCGCGGTACACCTGCATTCGTCATCGGCGATACGTTGGTTCCCGGTGCCATTGACGAGTCCGGTATGAAGCGAATCATTGCGGAAACACGGGCCGGCGGATAACCGCTGTTTCGTCCTAATCGCGATTACCGCACGGCGTTGCGGTTCATATTCCGGTGTCGTAAGCATGTCGTAGAAGGACATGCACCATGATCGATCTCTACACCGCCCAAACACCCAATGGCTACAAGGTTTCCATCGCCCTTGAGGAAATGGAGCTCGACTATTCGGTCCATGCGCTTGAGCTTTCCGCCGATGACCAGAAATCCCCGGACTACCTCGCCATCAATCCGAACCGCCGCATACCGGCTATCATCGATAGATCAGCAGATGATTTCGCCGTTTTTGAATCGGGTGCCATCTTAATCTATCTCGCCGAAAAGACTGGACTGTTTCTGCCGACAGATATGAAAAACCGCTCAGAAGTCATCCAATGGCTAATGTTTCAAATGGGGGGGATCGGCCCCATGCAGGGCCAAGCCAACGTCTTCTTTCGGTATTACGAGGAAAAAATTCCAAGCGCCATCGCCCGCTATCAAAACGAATGCCGGCGCCTGTTCGAAGTGCTCGATACTCGGTTACGGGACCGCGAATATATTTGCGACGACTATTCCATCGCCGACATGGCGACATGGCCGTGGGTACGTGGCTATAAATGGAGCGGTGTCGACATTGAAGGGCTCGACAATCTGCAAGCTTGGCTGCAACGCCTGTACGACCGCCCCGCTTGTATAAAGGGCATCAACGTCCCACCGCGCAAAACCGCCGACGGCACCATCGACATGGCGCGGCAAATGCTCGTCCGTTAACAACGAACCAAGAGGAATCACCCGGCAATGACAGATCAAATTCAACTCGAGCGCGAGGGCGCGATTGCTACGGTCACCCTGAACCAACCGGAACGGTTCAATGCGATGAACGAAGGGATGTGGCGCGGCCTCGGCGATGCGATGAAGGAATGCGACGGCGATACGGATTTGCGCTGCGTCATCATTCGCGGCACGGGGGGCAAAGCCTTCAGTGCCGGTGCGGACATCAAGGAGTTCGAGACCACACGCAAGGACAAGAAAACATCCCTTACCTATGGCAAAGTAACGACTTACGGGTTCGGCTCGATTATCGCGTGCCGGCATCCGGTCGTCGCCCAGATTGACGGTCTTTGCGTCGGCGGCGGCATGGGTATCGCGTCCTGTTGCGATATCCGCGTTTGCGGTCTTTCCAGCAAATTTGGCGTGCCGGTTAAAAAACTCGGCCTTGTCGAAGCACACGAAGAAGTGCGTCCCCTCGTCGAGAAGTTCGGCGCCAACGTGGCGCTTGAAATCCTGTTGCTCGGCGATGTCTTTCCCGTCGGGGACGCCTTGCGGATGGGCCTGGTCAATCAGGTGGTTCCCGATGGAGAGGTCGCCGCGACAGCACGTGCCACTGCGGAAAAGATTGCGGAAGGGGCGCCGCTTTCGGCAAGATGGCACAAGAAGTTCATTTATCGACTACTCGATCCGACACCACTGACCAATGCCGAGATCGATGAAGGTTTCGATTGCTACGACACCGAGGATTTTCAAACCGGCCGCCGGGCCTTCGTCGAAAAGACGTCTCCAGTATTTGCCGGTCGGTAGAACTGGAGTTCGAATGACAACGAGAGCCGTTCCTCTTTTCACCCTGGCGTTAGTCGCCTTCGTTTCCGCTTGTGCGGGCCCGCATACCGCCGGCTACGGACCTGTTCGGATCGAGACATATCCACTGGATGGAACGTGCCACCTTGGGGGAACCGGCTATGTCATGCAAGCCAAAGCGCCAGCCGACCTCGTCGTACCGCTTTCCGCGGCGCCTGTCACCGTGGTCTGCAGCACGAAAAGCGGATACCGAGCCACGAAAGTTCTCAGCAGCTATTACGACCCCTGGTCTTCGTCCAATGTCGGCTCGTTGGGATTGGGCTATCTCGTGGATCAAGCCTCGGGCAGTGGTCGGCGTTATCCGGAGTTAGTGCAGATCACAATGATCTATACCGAGGCCGGCAAGCCCGAGGATCTTCGCGACAGCGAGACCCAAGCCACCGGTGCTGAGAGGTCCCCACAAGGCCCAGAAATGATGGCGCCGAAGCCGTCGCCAAAGCCGAATTCCGAAGATGCCAGCATGCCGGCCCCACCTACGAAGGCAACGACCGCCGAGAAGATGGAC
>CAXAGK010000327.1:0-4932 GCA_963968305.1 uncultured Rickettsiales bacterium
TATCAATATGGGGAAACACGGCCCCGTCGAGGTTCAGATCGTGGATGCGAATGGGAAGATCATCGAGCGTGGGCGCGGCGAGATTGCGTTTCTGGAAAACCCGTTTCCGCAAATTCACCCAACCAACCTGCTGGACAATCAGCGCAACCACAACTGGCAAAGAATTTCGAGCGGTGAGACGCTCGGCGAGAAGCCAGGCACGCTCCCCTTGTCGTTGCTCATGTTCGAACGCGCCATCGGCGCCCCAGCGCAACATCTGAATAAATTCAATCTCGGCACTCGGGGCGCAGGCGTGCCGTCGTTCGGCCAACTGACGGCGCTGGGCTGAGCACAACCCAAGAGTCTGGCGCGGTACACCGCCGGATTGATCCTGCAGGATACGAACCGCGACGGTAGGCTCGACCCAAGTGTCGATAAAATCATTGGCGGCATCCTCGACAGCGCACCCTCCGGCTCGACCGGTCATGAAATTCGCACGCTGGAATTCAAACGCCAACCGGTCCTGTCGGAACTGCTCTCGAACATCATACCGAAGGTCGGCAGTCGAATTGGTGGCGGTGTCATGGTTCTGCAGTTCACAGGGGAAGTTAAGCCAGGGCTTTACCAACCGACATTGGCCCTTCTGAAAGACCCGGACGATCTCGACAGTCCGGACGGCTCCAGTTACACCTATACTATCGTTGTGGAGTGAATACCCAGGTCTTATGCCGAATGGTCGGGCCGCCAGATCGTCGGCCAGGAATGATCGAAATCCTTTAAGGCGCAAAGCAGCTCATCCACTTCAAGTCGGACAGCCCCGTTACCCGAAAAATGGATCATGACGATGCCATCGTCATACGCAATCGACAGTATGGCGGCGAAACAGTCGCGCGCTTGGCGGTCGACGTTGCGATACTGAACGCGCTTAACCGTATCGAATCGGATCCCGGAATGTATCCGTTCCCCTGCCGCATCGCTTGCAGGTTGTTCCCACTTGAAGCGGTTTACCGCCATCACAAATGCGCGTTCGTTTTCCAGATAAGCCATATCGATGACAGGAACAATGGCGTCCTGAAGCATCGACGAGACAACCATCAGGTCGTTCACGTCCCGGCTCAATAAACCCAGTTTCGATTTCTCGTCGTCAGGCATTCCCCGACCCGCCTGCCCTTAATCTCGGACGCGTTCGATTTCAGCGCCGCATGCCGCCAATTTCTCCTCCACCCTCTCATATCCTCGGTCGAGATGATAGATGCGGCTGACCATCGTCTCTCCCGATGCGGCGAGCCCCGCCAGGACAAGCGACACAGACGCCCGCAAATCGGTTGCCATCACCGGTGCACCGGTCAATCGCGCGACGCCCCGCACTAGGGCCGAGCCTCCGTGCAACGTGATGTTCGCCCCCATGCGCGCCAATTCCGGCACATGCATGAAACGATTTTCAAAAATACTCTCGGTCACCATCGCGGCACCCTCGGACACAGCCATCAGGGCCATGAACTGGGCCTGTAGGTCGGTCGGAAACCCGGGATAGGGCTCCGTCATGGCATCGACACCAACGATGCCGTTGCGAGCTGCCACCCGCACGCCCTCTTCGGTCGCCTCGATATCAACACCAGCGGCCCGTAACGTGTCAGCGAAACTCTCGATATGGGTAAGGTCAGCACCGTCCAACGTTAACGCGCCGCCTGTGATCGCGGCGGCAATGGCGTAAGTGCCGGTCTCGATCCGATCAGGCAACACCGCGTGCTCCGCCGCGTGGAGCCGGTCGACCCCTTCAATATTAATGGTATCCGCGCCAATGCCCTCGATCTTCGCACCCATTGCTACAAGACAATGTGCCAAATCCTGAACTTCCGGCTCACGGGCCGCATTGACGAGCGTCGTCTGTCCGCGCGCCAACGTCGCCGCCATCATCAAGTTTTCCGTCGCCCCCACGGAGATAAACGGGAAGACGACTTGACCTCCGACCAGGCCGTTCGGCGCCCGTGCCTCGATATAACCGCCGTCGAGATCAATCTCCGCGCCAAGTTGCTGCAATCCCTTGAGATGTAGATCGACCGGTCGGGTGCCGATGGCACAACCGCCCGGCTGCGAGACACGCGCTTCACCGCACCGCGCCAGAATTGGCCCTAACACGAGAACACTCGCCCGCATTTTACGGACCAAATCATACGGCGCCGTGGTGTCGGTGATTTCCGCCGCCCGGAGATGCGCGACCCGACCGTGATTGGCGCCGTCGCCACCGTTCACCTCGATCGCCACGCCATGATGAGCTAGCAAGCTCGACAAAGTCTCGATATCCGCGAGGTGCGGCAAATTCTTTAGTGTCAGAGTTTCATCCATCAACAGTGCCGCCGTCATCAGGGGCAATGCCGCATTCTTAGCGCCACAAATGGAGATGCGCCCTTTAAGGCGATGGCCCCCGACAACTCTGATGCGTGGCATACCGCCGCCGCTCGACGTCTCCGAACTCACAGGTCGCTCTGAAGCACCATCGTCCCTTGGGATCATGAGGAAATTCTCAAACGTTGTTCCGAAAATTTTTCAGGCCATTGCCTAATCAAACAATGCGGCGATCTCAAGGCGTCCGTTTAACCGCATGGTTTGCGCCGCTGACCAGCCTATCAACCGTCAGCGACACTCGGCTTATTAACCCTGAACTCACATTCGAGTCGATTACTCGTCCCCCTCACCCCGCTTCGGCATGCGCACCATCCACACCAGCGGCAAGACGACGACGCACGCCAAAGTATAGAGTCCGAAGGCATTCAGGAACCCAATCATATCCGCTTGTTGTTTTACCTCGACAGCAATTCTCGCGAGGCCAGTGGTTGTCTCAATATCCCAAAACCGCAGATATTGCGGAAAGCCCAGAACCTCGTTGAAGGGAGAGACGAACTCCGTCATTCGGGCGTAATTCGAAATGCCGGTTCGAACCACCATGGTTACGCTAATAGAGATAAAAATGCTGCTGCCGATATTGCGCAGTAGGTGAAAGACCGCCGTCGTCTCCGCGAGAACCTTCTTATCGAGGGTCGCGAATGTCGCGATCACCAACGGCACCCAGATCAATCCGACAGACATTCCCTGCATGAAGCTCGCAAGCAACACGTCGTTCATCCCAACATTCATATCGAACGTCATCATATGAATGCCAGAAATCGTCTGTATGCCGAAACCAATGGTCATGCCGACCCTTGGGTCGAACCGGCCGAGGCGTCCCGCAAAGAAGAAGCCAACCATGGCACCCACGCCTCGCCCCCCCAAAAGCGTACCGATCACGGCTTCCGGATAACCGCCCAATTCCTTCAGCATCGGTGGCATAACGACCATTGGTGTGAAATTCAGCATCCCGTAGATCAAGACAATCAGAAGCCCGAAGGAGTAATTGCGATCGGCCAATAGGCGCAGGTCGAGAAACGGCCGTTCCGCCATGAAACTGTGAATCAAGAAGGCATAGATGGCACAACAGCCGATGACGATTTCCAGAATAATTTCATAGGAATCGAGCCAATCGAGCCGTTGTCCTCGATCGAGCACCAATTGTAAGGAAGCGATCGACGCGGCCAGCAGCAGAAACCCGGTCCAGTCGAAACGTATATTGGCGCGGCGGCCGCCATCGTTCAGGAACACCCAAAGACAGAAAAACCCGAACGCCGCCAACGGCACCAACATGTAGAACGCATACCGCCAATTGTAGAGTTCGGTCAGATAGCCACCGAAGATCGGCCCGAGAATCGGTCCGACGACCACTCCCATGCCGAAGATCGAGGTGACCAGGCTGTGTTGTCGGCGGGGGAAAATATCGAGAATGATTGCCTGCGCCAGCGGGATCGTCGGCGCGCCAAAGGCGCCTTGCATGATGCGATAGAGGACCAGCGATTCCAACGAATCGGCGATGCCGCAGAGAAAGGTTGCGATGCAAAACCCCGCCTGCGAGACCAGCATGACCCGCCGCCAGCCGAAACGTCCCGCCAACCATCCCGACATCGGCGTGACCACTGCCGTGGCCAGGATATTGAAGGTCATGACCCAAGAAATTTGATCCGGCGTCGCCGACAAGCTGCCCTGCATTTGCGGCAGGACTACACTGACGATCAGGATCGTCATCGCGTACAAAGTCGTCGAACTGGTGATCGCGGCCATGATCATCCAGCGCCGGAAGACCGTCAGGCTCTCACCGGTCGGCGGCGTGGTCCCGTCTGCCGTGCTCATTTACCGCGCATATCCCTTAACATTCCGACACATCATCCGGCGTTAGCATTTATCCGCGGGACCGTCATCGAGCGTAGACCGGCTGCGTTGTTGCGCTTTACGCTTTTGCAAGTTTTGCCGCAGTAACACGGCGCGGCGTTCTTCCCGCTCCATATGCGCTTGCTGGCCCTTGGGACTAAGGCGCGGTGCGGGTTTCGAGGGTTTATCCGGCATGCGGGGCAATCGATAAAATGACAGTGTGACGTCGCCTTCGGGCGCGCGCTCAAACTAGCCCTTTTACATCGCCGGCGCCACCTCCCGTCATCGTCTTGCGCCGCTACCAGCGCTGTGGCATAAGGCGATCATCTGATAGGCCGCCGTAGCTCAGGGGTAGAGCGCGCCCTTGGTAAGGGCGAGGTCCACAGTTCAATTCTGTGCGGCGGCACCAGAGTTCTTTATAATATTCAGTAAGTTATTTATTTTTCGAATATAAATAAATTTGAAATTACCCACTTGGATAACGCCAAGGGTAACGCAAAATCCAATCATGTAAGTTTGATAAGATTGATTGTGAACTATCCCCTACACGGTGAGTATGCCGATTCAATTGGCCGTTAGTCACCTGACCAATTAGCTCCCTCGGTCAGGAGGAGGCCTCTCATATAGCCCTTAGCTTGAATAACCCCAAGTTTCTCGGATGGAGGATACCTCATTCGATATCCTCCCCATCCCCGATCATGCTTTTTTTGAGCAGGC
>CAXAGK010000328.1:0-4926 GCA_963968305.1 uncultured Rickettsiales bacterium
CGATGAGTGCCGCCCTCGAATTTGCTGAAATTTTCACCAGCAATAGTTTGCCCGCAATAAGGCTCGTAAGAGAGGCCGTCCTCCGCGCGAACGAACAGAATTTAGAATCAGGCTTCCGTACAGAATCTGATCTCTCAACATTGTCCTACCAATTGGAAGATTCGTCAGAAGGCGTCGCCGCGTTCTTGGACAAACGGAAACCGAATTTCCAAGATCGCTAACCCGAGATCGGCTCCAACCCTTCTTCCGCACGCACGGCATTTATGATCTGTAACACGCGCTCCGGCCACGGGCGAAACTGGACGCCGTACTCCCCGACAAGGCGCGAATTATCCATCAGGAAAACCCCGGATTCGTCCTTGCCGCCGGTTTCGTTCTCGAAGCGGATATCGGCGTCAGGTAGATACCCTCGCACCATCTCGGCTAGGTCGCCCATGGTGATCGTTGTACCGCCGGAGTTGTAGATCGAATGCTTCGGCGCATCAGAAATGAGAACACGCGCAAAGACTTCGGTAATATCGTCCACGTGGATCGGCAGGCGCGTGTAATCCGCGAAGGGGAAATTCGCGACCTCACCCCGGGACGGTTTCACAATACATTGGACGTGATCGACTGAGCCAAAAATCTTATCGGGGCCCGAGACATTGGTCGGCCGCACGCCGGTAATCGACATTCCATGTTTGTCGATATAATCCTGAGCCTGCCACTCGTTGAAAATCTTATGCATCGAGTATTGGTTCTCGCCATGCTTAAAATCTTCTTCATTCACCGCCCGTTCACCATAATTTCTCTGGAAACCATAGACTGCAAGCGAACTCGCATAGACGACGCGCTTGGCGCCGGTCAGGCGTGAGGCCTCGAAGAAATTATCCATACCGATGACGTTTAACTTCATCGCCATATGCGGCGGATGATGACTGCCGATGTAATACGCCAGATTGATCGTCCGGTCCGCACCTGCGGCCGCCATCTTGTCCATGACGTCGTCAAAATGCGTGATGTCTCCCCGCACAACCCGGACTTTATCTCCAAAATCATCAAAATCTCCATCCTGCGGCGCAATATCCATCACTGTGACTTCCTCGCCTTGCGCCACGAGAGACCGAGTCAGACGACGACCGATGAATCCTGTTCCGCCAGCTATGAATACGGACATATTAGTTCCTCCATACCCTGCATTTTCATCCCGTACTGAAGTAGAGCCGAATCTGACAGACCAAGGGCCGGATATTGAATTCTCTTTCACCCTCTGCGACCTAGCTTATGAAACAAACAACGCCTTACGAAGGAAGATCAGGATGACGTGGCAGCCGGAACTCGATGAACTGAAACGCCGCGAGGCATTCGCCGAGGAATTGGGAGGGCCGGAGCGCGTTAAGCGCCAGCACGACGGCGACCGGCTGACGATCCGAGAGCGGGTTGAGCAGATGTCGGACACGGGATCGTTTCGTGAGCTCGGTAAGATCGCCGGAATGGCGGATTACAATGCGAACAATGATTTGGAGAAACTAACTCCCTCTAATTTCGTTTTCGGTCGCGCCAAGGTGGACGGTCGGCAAGTCGTAATCGGTGGTGACGACTTCACGGTGCGTGGCGGCTCCGCCGATGCGACGATCAAGGAAAAGCACCAAATGTGCGAGCGCATGGCGCACGAATTGCGCCTCCCCTTGATCCGCATGGTTGAAGGGTCCGGAGGCGGCGGTTCGGTCAAAACCATTGAGACGACCGGGCGCGCAAACGTGCCGGGCGTCGCCGGTTGGGAAGTCGTGGTCGACAACATGGGCACGATCCCTCGGGTGGCGTTGGGTCTGGGCTCTGTCGCCGGTCTCGGTGCTGCGCATCTGGCAGCCGCGCATTACTCGGTCATGATCAAAGACAACTCCGCACTCTTCGTTGCCGGGCCGCCGGTTGTCGAACGGCTTGGCCAAAAACTGACCAAGAACGAACTCGGCGGTTGGAAGATCCAACTCCGCGCGGGCGCCGTCGATCATGCGGTCGACACCGAAGAAGACGCCTTCAAATGCGCACGCAAGTTTCTCTCCTACCTCCCACCTTCCGTGCATGACGTGCCACCACGCAGCCGGCAGGAAGACGATCCGAACCGCCGCGAGGAATGGCTACTAGATGCCATCCCGCGCGATATCCGCAAGGTCTATAAGATCCGCCCGATCATCGAGGCGGTCGTCGACGAAGGGTCGTTCTTCGAATGGGGCGACCGCTACGGCAAATCCATCGTGACCGGTTTTGCGCGCCTCGACGGCTGGCCTGTCGCCTTGATGGCGAGCGATCCCTACTCCTATGGCGGCGGCTGGACGGCGGATACCTGCCGCAAGGTCGAGAAATTCGTCGACACCGCCGACACGTTCCATCTACCCATCGTTTACTTGGCGGACTGCCCAGGATTCCAGATCGGGCTTGAGGCCGAAAAGAACGGCACCATTAAGGAAGGCGTGCGCGCCATGAGTGCGATTTGGCAAACCGAGACGCCGTGGTGTTCAGTCATCATCCGCAATGCCTTCGGCGTCGCCGGTGCTGCGCACAAGAACGGCGGCCGCTTTTGTACTCGCTATGCCTGGCCGTCAGGCCGCTGGGGATCTCTGCCGCTGGAAGGCGGAATCGAGGCCGCCTACCGCGCCGATATCGCCGGCGCCGACGATCCCAAAGCGAAAATGGCTGAGATTGAGGAACGATTGAACAAACTCCGCTCGCCGTTCCGCTCGGCTGAGAGTTTTTGGATCGAGGAGATTGTCGACCCCCGCGACACCCGCTCGCTGCTCTGCGATTTTGCCAATACGGTCGCGCCGCTGCGCGAACCTGGCGTACGCCGTCGCATGATGCGGCCATAAAGGAGGCAGAATCATGGCAATTGAAGCATGGACTGGAACCTACGAAGACCTTCCACTCGGTGCGGAGGAATCCGCGTCACAATTGATAGACGGGTCAGCCATCGATGCGTTCGCGCATGCGATCCAAAGCTTTAACCCAGTTCATATGAATGGGGATTGGGCGCGCGAAAACACCCATTACCCGGATCGTATCGCGCATGGCGTCATGACGACGGCGCTAATGTCGCAACCACTCGTACAATTCTGCGAGCAGTATAAAATTCGAACCGCGCTGCTTACCTCGTCCTCCCGGTATACCCGTGCCGTGATCGCGGGAGATACGGTAACCACGACCGTGCGCCTCGCTGAAAAAATAGATGAAAAGAAGCGTATCCGCTTTGAGGTAGAAGCGAAGAATCAGAACGATGAAGTCGTGATGATTGGTGAACTCCTCGAACAGTGCCTTTAGGCATACGGATCGCATCTTGCTCTGATAAGTCTTCGATGCCACTCTGATTGAAATATTTCAAAGGACCAGAATTATCGCAGAGCCGACACAGTTGGAAGTCTTCACCGACTACGTTTGACCGTGGTGTTACCTCAGTACCGGGCGTATTGAGAAGTTGAAGGAAAAGTACAACATCGAGATGAAGTGGATTCACTTCCCCCTGCACCCTGACACACCGCAGGAAGGCCGCGCGATGACCGATTTGTTCGCGGGACGAAGTGAAGCCGAGATGAAGGCCCGCCAGGATCAGATGAAGGGCTTGATGGAACAAGAAGGCCTGCCGTATGGCGAACGGACCCATACTTACAACAGCCGCCTTGCTCAAGAAATCGGCGCGTGGGCAGACACGCAAGAGGGCGGCGACGTCATGCATGACGCGCTTTACCGCGCCTATTTCGTCGACACCAAGAACATTGGCGATCCGGATGTTTTACTGGAAATCGTGGAAGCAAACGGGCTTTCGGTCAATGAGGCGCGCAAGGTGCTTGAAGAGCGCACCTTCAAGGATGTCGTCGACGAGGATTGGAGCAAGTCGCACCAATACGGTGTCACTGGTGTGCCGACTTTTGTCGCCGCCGGGCACGGGGTCGTCGGCGCACAACCGTATGACACGCTTGAAAAGTTCTTGAAATCCGTCGGTGTGGAGGAACGCACCATCGGCGACTAAAAGCGAACGGGAGGAAATGTTCTATGACGATTGAAATCAAACCGCTCACAATTCATACCGGAGCGGAAATCTCCGGTGTCGATCTGAATCAACCAATCTCCGACAGCGACGCCACAGATATCTGGGATGCCTTTCTGAAATGGAAGGTCGTATTCTTCCGCGATCAACCGATGAGCCACGCGGATCAAGTCACGTTCGGACGCCGGTTCGGCGAATTGACCATCGGTCATGCAGTCTTTGGACATGTCGACGGCTATCCAGAAATTTACTCCATCGCCAAGGATCGTTGGGACAATCGGTATAAACCGGCTCCGAAGAACATCCGTCCCTGGACAGGGTTTCACGCCGACATCACGGCGGCGGTCAATCCACCTGCGGTTTCCATTCTGCGCGGCGTCACCATTCCACCTTATGGCGGCGACACATTATGGGCCAACTTGGTCGTCGCCTATGACAGCCTGTCGGAGCCGATCCGTAACTTCGTTGACGGTTTGAGGGGCCTGCATAAATTCCAACCCCCAGGGGAAATTGACGTCACGGAAGAATACAAAGCAATGCAAGAGCGTCGTCGCCTGACAACAGAGCACCCGATGGTGCGGGTGCATCCGGAGACCGGGGAACGGGTTCTTTACATTAGTCCCAGTTTCCTGAAATCGATTGTTGGCATGGAGCCGCGCGAAAGCGAACTGATCCTGGAGATGCTCTGGGAGCACTCGGTTCGCCCCGAATTTACCCTTCGCTATAAGTGGGAGCCGAATGACCTCGCGATGTGGGATAATCGCGCGGTCGTCCACTGTGCGCCCCGGGACATTTACGAGACCGATTTCGACCGCCAGCTCTACCGCATCACCATGTTGGGCGATATCCCGGTGGGTGTAGACGGACGGCAATCGGTTTCAATTTCGGGCGAGCCCATCACACCTATC
>CAXAGK010000329.1:0-4924 GCA_963968305.1 uncultured Rickettsiales bacterium
TTTGCCCTACCTATGAGGCAGTCGCCGGGGGTAAAGGCGCTAATCAAGCGCTTGCCGCGGCACAGGCCGGTGCCGATGTCCGTATGGTGGGCTGCGTCGGTCAGGACGGATTTGCTGATATTGCACTCCACGATCTGACCGCCGCGAATGTGGAACTTTCGAATATTCAACAAACCCTATCGCCGACCGCATGCGCGGCAGTCATGGTCGATGCGAAGGGTGAAAACTCGATCGTCGTTGCGAGTGGGGCCAACCTAGACGCCAAAGCCACGCAAATCCCAGAGGACGCATTGAGACCAGGCGATCTCCTCGTTCTTCAAATGGAAGTTCCCCACGAAGAGAACTGGATTGCGGTCCGTCGGGCGCATGTCGGCGGTGCGAAGACGATGCTCAGTGTCGCCCCAGTCGCTCCAGTACCGCCGGAAATTCTCGACATCGTCGACTATGTCCTGGTGAACGAGATCGAAGGACGCGCTATCGCCGTAACCTCGGGCAATAATGTAATAGATCGCATGCAACTTCCCGGAGTGCTGTCACGACGCCATGGTTTCCTCTGCGTCATGACCTTGGGCAGCGACGGGGCTATCGCCGCCATCGGAGAGACCGAATGGCAAATACCGGCGTTACCAGTGAAGTACGTGATCGATACCACCGGCGCCGGCGACGCCTTCGCAGGATGCTTCGCAGCCGCAATGTCACGCGGACAGGACGTCGAGGGCGCGCTTCGTTTCGCCAGTGTTGGGGCGGGCCTCAGTTGTTCTAAACTTGGGGCTCAGCCGAGTTTTCCGTCGACTGAAGCGATTCTTCAAGAGAAACCGGACGAATTGCAATCCATAGAAACTCCCGTGTCGAATTAGCAAAACATCCGATTCCGTCGCAATTTGGGGCAGAACATCTGGGAACATTAAATTTTAGCGTTCTGAGATTCTCACTTTTGTGGTAGAATTGTAAGTCCTCATGACCCTAAAGCGGTAATAGGAGGACATTCCAATGCGAGTTGAAGACATTTTGCGTGATAAGGGGACAAATGTGGCGACCACTTCCCCGGACGCCAATATTAGTTCCGCGCTCGCTATGCTACGCGATCGCGGCATTGGCGCATTGATGGTTGCGACGGCGACCAATCCAGTCAGCGGCATCCTTTCCGAGCGCGATATAGTGCGTGCCTTGGCCGAGCGAGGCCCGAGCGTACTGTCGGAAAGCGTCGGCACGAATATGACCTCGCCAGTCATAAGCTGCACACCCGCAGAGTTGTTAACTGACGCAATGTCTACGATGACGACGAAACGCTTCCGTCACATGCCCGTGGTGGACGGCGGCGAGCTCGTTGGCATTGTCAGCATCGGCGATCTGGTCAAACACCGCCTTGACGAGCTTGAGTACGAAGCCTCGAATTTGCGAGCCTACATAGCGACCGCCTGAAACCCTAGTCGCTAAAGGGCTCCTCCCCTTCCGGCGGCGTAATTCTGAACGAATTTAAGGTCATGGCGATCAACGTGTAATAGCCGCAAAGGACGACCAACTCGACGACGCCCGGGTGCCCGAATTGCTCAACCGCTGCCTCGAATGTCGCATCGTCGACATTGTGCTTCTCGTTCATTTGCTTGGCGAAACGGTAGACGGTTTCGGTCTTCTCATCGTTGAACAACGGTTCCTGCTTCGTGCGAACCGCTTCGACAATGGCAGGGTCGAGCCCTTCGTCAATCCCGATTGGCGCATGGGCAAAGAATTCGTACTGCGCCGACGTGTGACGACCGGTCACCAGGATAGCCAATTCCCGCAAATCGCCCGGAAGTCCACCGCTGTAGCGCAAATGTCCGCCAACCGCCTGGACCAAATCACCCAACTCCGGAGCCTGTAGCAAGGCCTTAAACGGCCCTCTCACGCCACCGCGTGGGCCGCTACTAATTCTTTCATAAACCGCTTTCTGTGCTTCTGTCAGCTTGGTCTTGTCGAATTCCGGAAGGCGTGGCATCTGCATCTCTCTTAATGTTAAAATTTAGAATTATTATTTAATACTATAATAATTCACGATTAATCGATATCAATTTAATGCAAGCATTGAACTAACGAGATCTAACTCCACTCCGCTCTATTTTCCTACGTGCTTTTGGAAGATATATGACACTTGGAGCGGAATTGCAGTCCATGAAGATAGGAAAAAGCAAATGACCGAAACACTTCGCCGCCGCCAAAGCTCGCATTGGGGCGCTTTTTCAGCTCTCGTGGATGATGGCCGGATGACTGGCGTTACCCCCTTCGAAGCAGACCCGAAACCGTCACCGCTGATTAAATCGATGTCCGACGCGCTTTATGCCGATTGCCGGGTCGAACAGCCGATGGTTCGCAAAGGCTGGCTTGAAGAGGGACCCGGTGGCCGCCGCGAAGCCCGCGGCGGAGAGCCATTTGTTCCGATTGAATGGGATCAGGCCATCGACCTCGTAACAAATGAGTTGGACCGAGTTCGCAATACGTTTGGTAACCAAGCCATATTCGGCGGGTCTTACGGATGGTCGAGCGCCGGACGCTTCCATCATGCGCAAACGCTGCTGAAACGTTTCCTCGGATGTATCGGTGGCTTCACAACCAGCGTCAACAGCTACAGCAACGCCGCCGGACAGGTCATCCTCCCACATGTATTTGGTGGCGGTGCCGCTGCCGGCTACGGCCCCTACACGTCCTGGGACAGTATTGAGACTAATACCGAGCTGTTCGTCTCTTTCGGTGGTATTGGATTGAAAAACACGCAGGTTGAGCCGGGCGGCATGGGGGAGCATGCGACCCACAAATGGCTCCCACGTCTCAAGGCGGCGGGCATTGAGTTCGTCAGCGTCACACCCTGCCGCGACGATACCGCCGATTACCTGGATGCGGAGTGGTGGGCGGCGCGACCGAACAGTGATGTCGCCATCATGCTCGGTATGGCGCACACGCTCTATTCAGAGGGCCTGCACGACGAAGCCTTCCTTGAGCGTTATTGCACCGGTTTCGACAAATTTCGCGATTATTTGACTGGCGAGTCAGACGGCCAGCCGAAGTCGGCCGATTGGGCCGCGAATTTGTCGGAAATCGATGCGGGCTCCATTCGCTGTTTGGCACGAAAGATGGCGGCGAAGCGCACAATGATCGGCACCGCCTATTCGCTGCAGCGGGGCGATCATGGGGAGCAACCCTACTGGATGACCGTCACCCTAGCGGCAATGCTGGGCGAGATCGGCTTGCCGGGTGGCGGCTGTGGGTTCGGCTACGGCAGTATGAACGGCTACGGCAACCCCTCGATGCGCGTTCCCTCTCCTGTCATGCAAACCGGTGAAAACCCGGTGCGTGATTTCATACCCGTCGCTCGCATCGCGGACTTGCTCCTTACCCCCGGAGCCTCCTACCAATACAACGGTGAGGACCGCGTCTATCCGGATATCCGTTTAGTCTATTGGTGTGGCGGCAACCCCTTTCATCATCACCAGGACCTAAACCGCTTGATCGAGGCTTGGCGCAAACCCGAGACGATCATCGTGAATGAGCCTTGGTGGACCTCGACCGCGCGCTTTGCCGATATCGTCCTGCCGGCAACGACCACGATGGAGCGCAACGATATCGGCGCCAGTTCCCGGGATCGGTATTGGTTAGCGATGCAAAAAGTAGTCGATCCTGTCGGACAATCGCGCAACGACTATGACATTTTCTTCGGCTTTGCGGAGAAAATGGGTGTCTTGGATGCCTTTACTGAAGGTCGCAACGAAGATGAATGGCTGCGCCACCTTTACAACGTCGCGCGCCAGCAGGCGGCCCACCGGAAGATCGAAATGTCCGATTTCGATGACTTTTGGGAACAGGGCTATGCCGAGAGCCCTGAACCGAACGAACCTTTTGTGTTCATGGCCGAATACCGCAGTGATCCCGAAAAGCATCGCCGCGACACACCATCCGGTAAGATAGAGATATTTTCCGAGACCATCAATGGCTTTGGCTACGACGACTGCCCCGGCCACGCGACCTGGATGGAACCGTCGGAATGGCTTGGATCTGATACGGTATTTGAATTTCCGCTTCACCTGATTTCGAACCAACCGAACACCCGGCTTCATGCCCAACTGGATCAGGGACGCGTCAGTCAAGATAGTAAGGTTTCCGGTCGTGAACCCGTCCGCATTAATGAGACGGATGCCAGCGCCCGCGGTATCACCGACGGCGACATAGTACGCATCTTCAATAGCCGCGGCGCCATTCTAGCAGGCGCGGTTTTGACTGACGGTGTCCGTTCAGGTGTCGTCGAGATCGCCACAGGTGCATGGTACGACCCCATAGAGCCCGGCCAGATTGGCAGCCTGGATCGCCATGGTAACCCGAACGTCCTGACGCTAGACAAGGGCACATCGAAACTGGCACAGGGCCCAACCGCGCATAGTACACTGGTCGAGTTGGAAAAATTCGGCGGCGAAGTTCCCGATATTTCGGTCTTTTCACCGCCGAATACTATATAGCAACCCTATGTCACCCCAGACGATCCACCCGAATGCCAAATTTGCGCGATAAAACTCGTAACTTCCTCGCGCAACGTTCCGGAATGCTCGGACAATTTGGAGGATGCCGTCAAGACTTCACGTGCGGCTCGACCAGTCTCCTCAGCCGTCGCGGAGACTTCCATATGTTTCCGAGCACACCCTGTGTACCCGCAACTGCTCGCTCGATACTACGGGCAATTTCTTGGGTAGCCGCGCGCTGTTCCTCTACGGCACTGGCGACGTTCGCCGAAATTGCATTGATCTCGCCGATTGTGCCGCCGATACCATCAATCGCACCAACCGCATCTCCAGTGACATCTTGAACGGATTCGATATGAGTCCGAATCTCCTCCGTCGCCGACGCAGTCTGGGTCGCCAGGCTCTTCACTTCCGCCGCGACAACGGCGAAACCCTTGCCGGCA